>CAYFND010000001.1:0-35635 GCA_964344405.1 uncultured Treponema sp.
GTCTGACTATGCCAAACTAAAACATGACCGCGTAGTTTTAATCCGTTCTTCTTTGCCGCACTTAAAATATCAGGAACTTTTCTGTAGTTCGGCATATTATCTGGAACTTTATATTTTTTTCCATTTTCTGCAGTAAAATCTTTCATCGTGGAAGGACGCTGCCAATTAAAAATAAAATCTGGTTTAAAATCATTACCCGTTGTTATGTAGTCAGCGTGATATTTTACACCTTTTTGAACTTCACTCTTACTAAATTCATTATCATATTCAACAGCCAAACCAAAATAATCAAAATAAGGTTTATATGCTTCTTTCAGGCTTTTTACTTCAAGCCAATTTTCACTTTTTGCAGACACTTTTCCAACTCCGTCACCAATAATATCCAATTTGAAATTTTTAATATAAAAAGTTAAATCTTTAACATCCAATCCAAATGATGTTATATAAAAGGATTTATTTTCACTAAGTGATAATGTCACTTCACCTTTCATCGTTGTCCATTCATCAGATTTAATTTTTTGTCTAGAAACTACCGGCATATTAGCTTTCATCTCATTAATCATCCAAGTAATCTCATTTTCTCTTTTCTTTTCATCATGAATTTTAATATCACAAGAAAATTTAAGGACAATCATTTTATTTGAATAATCTTTTAAACTTACAGAAACAGGAAATATCTTCTTTACATTTTTTCCATTTACAACAGTTACGTTATTAAAACCATATACTTTTTTCTTATATTCAACAGCTTTTTCTTCATAATCAACATTAGTTATAGTAATGCTTCCATCTGTATTCTCTCTCACATTATTTTGTGCAAATACAAATGATGAAAAAATTGACAAAGCAAGTAGAATCAAAGAAAATCTTGAAATTCTTTTCATGAATAACCTCTTCTACAAGTATAATTAACCTTTCAATTATTTATATAAGTGATTTTTCTTAAAATCTTTATCTTATTTGGTAAAAAAATCAATTTTTTACGAAAAAGAAGTTTTTATTAAATTACGAATGAAATAATATAAATCCAGGCAAAACACAAAACTGTAATCATTTTTAAACCTGTTCCAAAAACAAACCCCAAGAATGTTCCCAAGGCTACATTAATTGAAGCACCCAGTTTTTTACCATTTCCAAAATATTCAAAAATAAAAGAACCTATAAAAGGACCAACAATCATTCCAACCGGACCAACAAAAAACCCAATAATCAATCCAACAACAGAACCTTTTTGCGCAATCTTTGAACCGCCGGTTTTCTTTGTCATCCACACTGGAATAAAATTATCAGAAATAGAAACTACAATCATTACAATTCCGGTAATTATCAAGCAAACAATTGAAATATCATTATAATCAGAAAATTTTGCTAAAAGCAAACCTATAAAGGCTAATGGAACACCTGGTAGAACAGGCATAAATGTACCTATAAATCCCACAACAATTAAAATTCCAGCTAAAACAGACAAAATAATATTCAACGCCATAAATTCTCCTCAAAATCAGATAGCAAATATCCGTTTATAATATAAGTAAAATTTTAGAATTTGAAAAACTTAATTTGTAACATCTTTCAGCCATTTTCCACTTGCAACTCGGTAAACAGCAATAATAGCTTTGCCAATTGATTCAGTCAGAATACACATATAGATGAGCCAATATGGGAAATGCCAGATATAAACGGCCGCAGCACCCAGAGGAAGTGACAAAATCCACAAAAGCCCCACATCCATAATCATTGCAAAAATTGTATCACCGCCGGCTCTACAAATTCCAACAACAGAACACATATTGAATGCGTCAAAAGGATAAATACAAGCTTTCATAATAATAAAAACTGTTGCCATGTGAATTACTTCAGCTTCAACATTAAAGAAAAACGGTAATGTCTTTGTGAGTGAAATCAGAATTAAAGCAAACGGTATACTTGAAGCTACCAAGAACAAAGATATTTTTTTTGCCAATTTCTTAGTCTCTTCGTACGCCCCTTCACCAATTTTTTTACCAATAATAATTGCCGTCGCATTTCCCGAACCCAAAAAGAAAGGCCAAATCAAATTAGAAATCGTACTGTTTATATTAAAAGCGGCAATTTCAGCTGTTCCGGCATGAGCTAGAATTGAATTCTGCATACTCATACCAATTCCCCACAAGCTTTCATTCAACAAAACGGGCAGACATACCTTTATATACCTAGCTAAAAATCCCGGTTGGGTTTTAAAGAACCTTCTTGGATTTACAGCAATTTCATACTTTCTTGCATAGGCAAAAATTATCAATATTAATAATTCTATAACTCTAGAAATATTAGTTGCAATCGCCGCACCAATGATTCCCATAGGTTCAATAAGTTGTGTTCCAAAAAGCGATAAGCCAAAAATAAACAAATAATTCAAGATTGCATTAATCACAACAGAAATTATTGTTGCAATCATCGGGAGTTTTACGTGTTCAGTGCTTCTTTCTGCATGACCAATTGCAAAACCAATTCCTGTAAAAATGTAGCTTATAGAAACAACTCTTAAATATTCAGAACCTTTTTGAATAACTACAGCATCAGACGAATATAAAGAAAGACAAGTTCTAGGAAAGAAGAACGCTGCTATAAAGAAAATTGCAGAAATCACAAATGAAAGTGAAAGGGTAATTCCAAACGTCCTATGAACTCCATCTATATCTTTTTTACCCCAGAACTGAGCGATAAAAATAGAACCACCAGAAACAATTCCAAAAATCACAACTGTCATAACAAAGAATATTTGATTTCCCAAACCTACAGCGGCAATTTCAACAGAACCAAGTTGACCCACCATGATTGTGTCCAACATATTCACAAATGAAGATAAAAATTGCTGACAAATAATAGGAAGCGCTATAACAAAAAACGATTTAAAAAATTTCATAGCTTAATATACTGATATTAAAGTCTTTACAAAATAGATTTATCTTTTTTATATAGATTTTTGCCTCTCTTTTTTTTATACTCTTTTTCATGAACTTAGCAAATGTTGTCATAATTTTAGATCATCCAGATGAAAGCCGTAACATTGGTTCCGCTTGCAGAGCTATGGCAAACAATGATATTAAATCTTTACGAATTATTGGTAAAAAAGAAAACTACGATATTGAACATATATACACTTTGGCAATTCATGCAAAATCAATTTTTGACAATGCACTTTTCTTTGATTCAATTACAGAAGCAACCGCCGACTGTGTTCTTTGCGTTGGAACAACAAGAAGAAGAGGAAAAAAACGCAAAGGCAAACTCTTACTACCAGAAGAATTCGCAAAATCCGCTGCTTTTATAACAGATTCATCAACAGAAGAAAACGCCAACAGTAAAGTTGCTGTTGTTTTTGGCAATGAAAGAACAGGACTAACTGACGAACAACTAGAAGAATGCAATCTTGGTGTTACAATTCCATCCAGTGATGAATTTGCTTCATTAAATCTTTCTCATGCTGTTCAGATAATCTGCTACACTCTTTTTAGAGAGAAAAACTCAAACGTAACAGGCTACACGCCTTTAAATCTTAATAGAATTGATGAAACTGTAAAAATCATTTCAGAAAACCTAAAGAAAATCGGATTTTTCAGCATTACAGGGCAAAAAGAAATGGAGCTATTTTGGCGCAACCTTCTTGCAAGAAGCGCCCTTTCTGAAAGTGAGGCTCAATATCTAGAAAAGATATTTACAAAAGCCGCCGGATTATCTCAAAAAAATTCAAACAATCAATCATAAGTTGAATTTTATGTCATCAGCTTTAATCTCATTGTTCTCTGAATATAAAGTTGCGTTTTGAATACAACTTTTTAACTGCCTTACGTTTCCAGGCCAATCATAATTCTCTAATTTTTCAAATGCTTTTTTTGAAATTGATTTGCTTTTTTTATTGGCATAAAAGTTTGCAATATCCTTAATATCACATCTTCGCTCACGTAACGGCGGAATATAAACAATGTAATTTGCAATTCTAAAATACAAATCTTTTCTAAATTCACCAGTGGTCATCTTTTTTCGTAAATTTGCATTAGTTGCAAAAATCATTCTGACATCAAC
Source organism: uncultured Treponema sp. (assembly GCA_964344405.1). Taxonomy (GTDB): domain Bacteria; phylum Spirochaetota; class Spirochaetia; order Treponematales; family Treponemataceae; genus Treponema_D. Next base: position 4,063 of record CAYFND010000001.1, read on the forward strand.
TTTTTCTTGTCTGTTACTGCCGACACTATAAATATGCCCCGAATCCAAAACTGTCAGCAATTTGGATTGAACAGCAACAGGTGCCAAACCAATTTCATCAAGGAACAACGTCCCTCCATCAACTTTCTTGAATAATCCATTTTGTTTTTTAGCATCTGTATAAGCACCTTTTTCAGTTCCAAAAAATGTACTGGAAGCTATATTTTCACTAACTTCTGCAATATTCATTGACTGAAACTCGCAAGTACTTCGTTTTGAAATTTCATGGATTTTTCTTGCAAGAACAGTTTTTCCAGTTCCACTTTCACCCATTATTAGAACAGGTTCATCAGAATTGGCAAATCTCAACAAATCAGATTTTGTTTTTTTCAAACTTGGAGAAGTTCCTACAAAATCACTAAAAACTTCATCATTCTTATCAACCTTGTATTTATCAACAAAGTAATTCTTCTTGAACTTTACAGAATCATCAGAGTCCAAGAAGTTATCAAGAAACCTCTTTACTATATTGATATCACATGGAAAAGGCATGATATTTTTAAAGCTTCTATTTATTATAACTTTTATTTCATTGGGAACATCATAAGGAACAATAAGAATCAAATCTGCTGATTGTTCAATATTATCAAATAATAAATTAATTCTATCCCGAAAGAGCGATACATCGATAAATGCTATAGTAGAAGAATAAATCTCTTTGATGTCATCAACTTGAAACCTTACTTGCAAGGAAACTTTTTTTTCCACTGCTTTTAAGCAAAAACCAATCACATCTTTACGGGAAGAAATCAAGTCCACCTTGTTTTCTCGTACCGTACCAAACATTTTAAATAATCAAATTCTCCATTATTTTTTAAATAATCTATAAAACACAAGCAAAATAATAAACCAAATCAAAGGGAATATTAAAAAAATCTTAAATGGATTATGTAGCAACTCTACAAAAAACTCATTGCCTTTATTGAACGTTTTTTCACTTATCTTCTTTACTCGTTCAGAAAATATTCCAAATGAATCTTTGTAATAAAGAAAAATGCTTGAAGAAAATCTATTTCGTCTTTTATAAGCCCAACAATCTTTTTCTTTAATTCCATCACTCATCAGGACTAAAGATGGCTGAGACTTAAAAATTGCTGAAATTATATCATTCTCAATTTGCTTTGGATAATATCCAACATATCTACCCACTATTCGTAATGAAGGAAATGTATCTCGTATATTGTTTTCAGTTTTTATTAATGTTTTTTTGTATGAACCGAATAAATAAGCTGTTTTAAAGTGTGATTCCAAAATTGAAAGAATTCTAATCACTAAATCAAAAGGATTATACCTTTCTGGAATATCCTTTTTTAAGAATTTTGCACCGCGTAAAATGCTTTTTGAAATAGGAATAATCAAATCGGCATTCTTCACACAATCTGCCATATCACCCTTGTGTCTTGCTTTAAGAAGTTTCCAGATTGATAAAAAAACTATTTGCTTTGTTCCCGGTTTTGCTAGAATCTCCAGAATTTCTTTTTCTAATTCTTCAGGAGGACAAATATCAACAGGAACACCAACTACAGAAATACGTTTTAATGACATTTTTTAATCCTTTTTTAAATCATTTATCAATGTTTGAATAGAAGCAATTCCATAAAGTGCAGCTGTCTCACACCTAAGTATATTTACGGCAAAATGAATAGGATAAAAAAGACCTTTTTTCATAAACAAATCCATTTCAACAGGACTTATTCCACCTTCACTACCAACAGCAATTCCTATTCTTTTTTTTGATTTGCACAAACTCATCTGTTCAATCAAACTAGAATTTTCTGTTTCTCGTTCAGAAAGTATGAATCCTTGTGAATCTGAAAATTCATTCCAATAACTTATAGCTTCATCAATTGTCATGACTTTTGTAATTTCTGTTTCTACAGGCGAACCGCTTTGTTGACGGGCTTCTTTAATTATTCTTGATAACCTTTCTTGTTTTGATTCCTGCAAAGATTTTACAGAACTTTTATCCGAATATTCACCAATAACAGGAATAATATACTTAACACCACATTCCACAGCCTGCCGAACAATGACTTCAAACTTTTGAGGACGCGGGATAAATTGAAAAAGGCAATATTCTATTCTGTCATAATTTACAGCCAGTTCATTAGCCTGCACACCGCGGGTAATTGATTTGTTTACATCAGTATCTGCACAAACTTGCAAGAAAATACTTTTTTCTTTTTCATCAATTTTCACAACAGTTGAATTACAAAGATTTCCATCAGGCAAGCGAACATTTATCATGTCTCCAACTTTTACGCGGAGAACTTGTTTTAAATATCTAAACTCTTTTCCAAAGATTTTTACAATTCCATCTTTATCTGCAGGAGTTTGAATAATTAATTGTCTCATTATTTCTTTTCAACTTTGCTTTCAGTTTGATTTGCTTCTTGATACTCAGCTTGCAATTCACTTAAAGTTTTTGTTTTTTTAAGCATTTCAGAAAAATCTTTTCTATCCAAAACTTCCAACGCTTTTTGTAGTTGCAAATCAAAATCCAAATCATACAAAATTGCTGGTTTTGAATTCAAAACTTGAACACGAATCAATCTACGCAAAAGTCTTGAATCAAGTGGATATTCTTTTTTAAGCAATTCAGCTTCAGCAGAAATTTGAGCTTCAGTTAGATTACTGTTTTTATCAACAAAGTCATTAATTTTTTTAGAATTAATCAAATCCAAATAAACTTTTTCTTCATCTTCAGAAATATTAAAATTCTTCACTTCCAAATCAGGAAGAATTCCAATTTTATCTATATTTGTATCACTTGGTGAATAATATCTTGCCATTGTAATTTTGATTCCATCAATATCACTCAAATGACTCACTTGTTGAACAGAGCCTTTTCCATAAGTTTTTTCACCAATCAAATAAGCTAGATGATAATCTTTCAACGCACCTGCTAAAACTTCAGAAGCACTTGCAGAACCATTGTTCATTAAAACAACAACAGGAATATCTTTTGAAATTGTAGTTTTATCTTTTGAAGCAGAAAAAACTTGATTTTCAAATAACAATCTACTTTTTGTAGTAACGATTGGACCTTCATCAATGAGTTTATCAGCTATATCAGTTGCACTTGCTAGCAATCCGCCCGGATTATCACGAACATCAATAATTAATTTCTCATAATTTTGTTCTTTAAAAGAATCAATTGCATTTTGCACTCTTTTTGGGGTTTCTGGCGTAAACTGAATAAGTCTGATATATCCAACTTTTGTTCCTTCAATCATTCCGTATTTTACAGTTGGAACTTCAATTAAAGCCCTTGTCAGCTTTACATCAAACTTCATGTTGTTACCACGCAAAATTGTTAAAACAACATCTGTTCCAACGTCTCCACGCAATGCCACCAAAACATCATTCATTGTCATTTCAACAGTTGAATGTCCATCAATTGCAATAATTGAATCTCCAGATTGAATTCCAGCTTTGTAACCTGGAGTATCTTCTATTGGTGAAGAAACTTCTACATAAGCTGGTTTTTCTGGAGTTGACTCTATTGCCTTGGAAATTGATAAACCAACACCGCCAAAAGAACCGGTTGTTGTTTCATCCAAATCCCTCATATAACTTTCATCAAGATACAAAGTATAAGGGTCGCCAATTGAATCCAACATTCCTTTTAAAGCGCCTTCATACAAAGTTTTAGGATCCAATTCGTCCACATAGTTTTGCTGAATAAAATCGAACATATAATTCAATTTCTTCATGTATTGATAACTTGAAGCTTTATCATCATTTCCAAAAAGAGAAACGGAATAACAATTACATGACAACAAAAAAATATTCACCAAAAAGAATATTTTGACTAGCGAGAATCTTATTTTCCTTGATTTATTCATGCGCTCAGTTTACGTTACCACCCTAAAAAAAGCAATAATAGTCAAGATGAAATAATCATGATATAATTTTGGATTATGGTACAAATAATTCCAGTAGCAAGTGGAAAAGGTGGAGTTGGTAAAAGTCTTCTTTCAGCAAATCTAGCTATAGCACTTGGTCAGCAAGGTAAAAGAGTTGTTCTAGCTGATTTAGACTTAGGAGCTTCAAATTTACATCTTGTAATCGGACAACGTCCAAGTCCTGCAAGTTTGGGTTCTTGGTTTACAGAAAAAAGTAATTTTAAAGATATAATTCAACCTACAGATTATAAAAACGTAAGCTTTATAGAAGGCGACAGTCAAATTCCGGATTTAACATCGCTTAAATTCTCACAAAAAGTAAAACTCATCAGAAATTTAAATAATATTGATACAGATTTTTTAATTCTTGATTTGGGAGCTGGAACTCATCAGTTCATTCTTGATATGTTCCTTCTTTCACCACAAGGAATAGTTGTTACGGCTCCGGCAGTAACAGCAACACTCAACGGTTATTTATTCTTAAAAAACGCTGTGTTCCGACTTTTATATACAACATTCAAAAAAGGAACACCGGGAAGACAGCTCCTTGATGACTTAAAAAAGAATTCTTCATCAATGCAAAAACTTCATATTCCTCAATTGATTCAAGTTCTTGCTCAAAAAGACCCTCAAACTACAAATCTTTTCATTTCCAGAATGCACGAATTCCGCCCCCGCCTTGTAATGAACATGATTGAAGACCCAAAAGATTCAAACAAATTACAACGAATAAAAACTTCATGCAATCAATATTTAGGCCTGGAAGTTGAATACCTTGGATTGATTTTCCGCGACACTCTTCAAGACAAAGCCCTTTCATCGCAGTTACCGCTTGTTGTTTACAAACCTCAATCAGTTTTGGGACAAGCCATTTACAGAATTGCCGACAAAATCATAGAGACAGAACCGCACAAATTCGACTCCGACTTTAACATTTCATCTGCAAATTCAGATAACTTCCAAAGTGCAGAAGAAGAAGCAAATGACGACTTCAATTTCAAGCTTTCTGGAATTGATGATTTAGTTTCAAGCGGCTCTTTATCAATAAGTGAACTTGCAGAAATGATAAAAACCCAGCAATACGAAATCACTCAATTAAGAAAAGAGAATCTTCTATATAAATCAAAATTATTACAAGCAAAAGATCAAGGTTTTAGATTATAAGGACTTTTTATGTTGCAACTATACATTAACTATCCATCTTGGATTCATCCAGAAATTTTTCCATCAATTCCATTTTTGAATTTAATTCGCTGGTACGGATTAATGTACGTTTTTGCCTTTGTAACAGCATATTTATTATTAAAAAAAGTTGCAAAAGAAGGACTTCTAGATTCTCCAAATTATAAAGTTTCAGATGACGATATTTTTAGCTTTATCACCACAGGAATAATTTTTTTACTAATTGGAGCCAGACTTTTTTCTTGCCTAATCTACGATACAAGTGGAATCTACTGGAAAAAACCTTGGTTGATTTTTTGGCCTTTTGACCAACAAGGTCATTTTACTGGATTGGCAGGAATGTCTTACCACGGCGGATTTGTCGGTGGATTAGTTGGAATGATTTGGTGGTGCAAACATCACAAAAAACCAGTTTTCAAATGGATTGACGCTATGAGTTGTGCAATTCCAGCCGGTTACACTTTTGGTCGTTTGGGAAACTTCTTGAACGGTGAACTTTACGGAAGAATAACAACAATGCCTTGGGGAATTACCTTTCCTCAAGCAGAGAAATTTTCTTCTTCCCTAACATGGGTTCAGAATTTTGCAGCATCAATAAATATGACAATCGCAGAAAATTCATTGGTAAATCTTCCACGTCATCCAAGTCAATTGTATGAAGCTCTTTTTGAAGGCTTAATCTTATGGTCAATTATTTGGCTCTTAAGAAAACACAAGAAATTCGACGGAATGCTTTCTATGATTTATGCAGGTGGTTATGGAATAGTTAGATTTGTAATTGAATACTTCCGCGAACCAGATTCAGATTTGGGCTACAGAATAGCAACACAATCAGACGCTCCAATTTACATGAATACATCCCTACTAAATTTTTCAACCGGACAAATACTCTGCTTCTTAATGATAGTCTTTGCAATAATTGGAACAACAGTCCTTCTATTATTAAAGAAACACAAAAAACAATGAAATATTTTATAAATAGTAAGTGACCACATTTCTACACACGTAAGAACATTAATCTGAACAAAATCTGGGTGATTAAAATCTGATTTACAAACAAAAAAAGGTAACCGATTCACATCGATTACCTTTTTCTATTTTAAATTAATCTGTATTAAATCAATTACGGATTAACAGTTGTGTTATAAACTGTTTTTAGTCCACCGTTGTCATCTTTTACGATTTCAACAATTACAGCTGATTTTACAGGATTGTGTTTTGCATCAAATGTTAAGTGTCCTGTTACATAATCATTGTCAGAAGCTTCCAAAGCTGTACGAATAGCAGCGATATCATCACTTCCAGCTTCTTCAATAGCATCTCTTAAAAGATAAACTGAATCATATCCCAAAGCTGCGAATGAGTTTGGTTCTTTTCCATATTTTTCAGTGAAAGAGTTTACAAAGTTTCTTACATAAGAACTTGTAGAGTCTGCAGCGTAGTGATTTGAATAATATCCGTTAAGAACTTCATCACCAGCGTTAGATGTCAATCCATCCCAACCATCAGCACCAACGATAGGAGCGTTTACACCCTGAGAACGCAACTGTTTAGCGATTAAAGCTACAGTTCCGTAATAATCTGGAAGATAAACCATATCAGGTTTTTCTGACTTAATTTTTGTAATAATAGCGTTGAAGTCTTTTTCACCTTTTGCATAAGATTCAGCTACAACAGTACCACCGTGTTTCTGGAATTCAGTAATAAAGTTTTCATAAAGACCAACAGAATAATCATTTGTAATATCATAAAGAACAGCAGCTTTCTTTGCTTTTAAGTTTTCAGCAGCAAATTTTCCACCAACAGTTCCCTGGAATGGGTCAATAAAACAAGCACGGAAAATATAGTTTCCAGCATCTGTAATATCTGCAGCAGTTGCAGCAGGTGCAATCTGAATTACTTTACTAGCTTGAGATAAAGCTGTAATTGATTTTGTACAACCAGAAGTCAAAGAACCAATAATGATTTTTGCTCCATCTTTTGTTGTGATTTTTTTGAAAGCGTTTACTGTTTTATCAGCATTTCCTTCATCATCTTCATTAATCAACTGAATGAGTTTTCCGTTAATTCCACCAGCAGCATTAATCTCTTCTACAGCGAGTTCAACACCATTCTTATTTTCAACACCATAAACGGCAACATCACCAGAAAGAGGTCCAATGCATCCAATTTTAATGACATTAGAATCTTGTTTTGAACATCCAACAGTAGCCATTGCCATTAAACCAGCAATTGCTCCAATAAAACAAACATGTTTTTTCATAAAACCTTCCCATATATGAATTACTATCCATATAACAATAATTAAGGTATACTTTAATTAGATTAAAGTTTCTTGATTATATTTTAATTGATTATTTGTGTAAATATATTTGATGAATTTTTGATTTTAAAAAACAACTTAACTTGAGTTTAGTTTCATCTTTTCTTATACTTTGTTTGATTATTCTCTTTCTTCTCGAGGAGCGTTTATGAAAAAATCATTAATAAAAGTTTTAATTTTCTTTTTAGTTTTAACTTTATCAAGTTGCAATTTTGCCTCGCTAGCAATCCCAACATCATTATATGTAAGAACAAAAGCTGACTTTTCTTTTTCGTTGGCTAACTTTGATTTAAATCTTTCTGACTATTTTTCAAAAGCAACAATACAAAATGCCGTAGGCAGTTCAAACTCTATAAAAGTTTATGATTATTTCCCTAATTCTGCAGATACAAAAGTTCAACAATTTTTAATCAGAATGCCTCTTCAAGAAATTCCAGTTAATTTTGAAGATTATCTAAATCAATTCAATGTTAGTTCATTGCTACAAAAAACATCATTCTCAAAATCAATTGCAATCCCTTCCATCAACTTGCAAGCCTCAGAAACTTTTAATTTACAGTCCGCAATTAATCTTCTAGCTTCATATTCAGGTTCTAGTACTTCTGTAACCTTTCAAACAGGATTCACAACATTAACTTATTCATCTGGAACAATGACAATTGCTTGCCCAACAGCTACAGGAACAGTAACACTTAAAGATAGTGGCGGATCTGCTGTTGCAAGTGGAACATTTTCTTCTGGAACAGCTTCTTTATCATTATCAAATGACACAATAAGTAAAACTGGAATGACTTTGGAATTTTCTTCTTCATATTCTGGAACAATTGCAATAGCAACAACCGGTACTATTTCTGGAGCAAATGGATTAAGTTTATCTATTCCTGCAATATCAAAAACTATCTCAAATCCACTTTCCTCTGCAATTACAGCTTGTACAATTCGCACAGGCAATCTTGTTATTTCAACTGAAAACTTACCATCTGGACTAACTTTAGCAACAACAACTTCCAGCTCTGGCGGACTTTCAATTTCTAATGATACAAATCAAACTATTAGTTTGGATTCAAAATCTCTTTCTTCAAGCGATATTGTAATTTCATGTACACCTTCAATTACGGGTGACGCTACTTTTTCCACACCGGCAACTTCTGTTACTTTTAAATTTGCAACTAGTATTTCTTCTTTATCTTCACTTTCTATTGAAGACGATTCTTTTGAAAACTTATCTGTTGATATAAACCAATCCTTTCCGTCAGAAATGTTAGAAATGATTGATTCAATCACTTTTACAGATAGTGGAATTGGTGGTAACTACAAAAATACATTTCCTACAGGTAACGATATATCAATTGAAATGAACGCCCCAATTCTAGGAATTTCAAGTCAAACAGAAACATTAACTTCAAACACAAGAAACACAAATCCTTCATTTCAAATAAAGGGCTCAGGTGATACAACTGTAAGCGTTGGAGATACTTCACCTGCAATAAATTCTTTAAAAGTAAAGCTTCAAATTAAGGTTCCAGGTTATGTTTCTACAAATGAAAAGAAAATGACAGTAACAAATGTAGTTCCAGGAACAACTTATAATATAGCTGTATCTGTAACTCCAGTTATCAATTGGAAGTCTATTTCAATAAAAAGCGTTACTGCCAGTCAGTCTAGAACAATGCCATTAAAATTCAGTCTTTTTGACATTATGGAAAGTTTCAAGGCAAAAATTGGGGAGAATATTGCTCCAAAAATTGAAGTTGACTCTCTTCCTGTATATTTATACTTTTCAAGACCAGATATTACCGGTTTCAATAATATTACAGTTTCTGGAAAACTAGCTTCTTATGTTGGTGATGAAAATGGAAATATATTAACAGGTGAAAGTAAAAGTTATATTTTAGGTAATTCTACAACTCCGGCATCCATGTCTTTTGCCTCAGAACCAACACTTTCAACAGATTCTTCAGACGCTGTAACTACAGATGTCAGCAATATTGCAAGCAGTTGTTCAACTAATTTAGCAACAACATTGAACAAAACAAGAGACGCTACAAATAAATATATTTGTATTGATTATGATGTTGCTATAGCGAATTCTTCATCAATAACAGTTACAAAAGACCAAATAACAAACGCGAAGTCTTCAATTGCAATTGTTGCATACATTTGCGTTCCACTAAAATTCAACGTTACAGATTCAAATGGAATCACAATTAACGTTCTGGATATTCTTGGAATGTCCGGCAGAACAGATTTATTCAACAGAACAACTGCTACAGATGTTACAAGCTTCCAGCAATACTTGGATGCACTTTCTTCTGTAGACTTAATTTATCAAACTCCAGTTTTACCTTTCAACTCAGATGACGAACTGAACATTGTTGTAGAACACATTTATGGAAGTTCAGATTCAGAAAAACAAGTATTAGGCATGTCCGGTGGTTCAATTTCTCTAAATCCAAGCAAAGTATGTTCGGTTTATCCTTTACTTCCAGATATCAATTTAATCATTCCTCAAACAACTTTCTCAATCACAAGAAACACTGCTGTAAAATTGAATATTGGAGTTACGCTTCATACTGACGGTTTAGTCAATATTTTAGGAGCTTAGGAGTTTATCATGAAAAAATTTTTTATCAGTTTATTCTTTATTCTTTGCATTTTCAAACTTTCAGCAACAAATTTTTTCTCATCCAGATTTTTTGAAATAAAAGTTGAAGTACCAGCTTATGTTTCAAACAATAGTTTTAAAATTACAGATTATTTGGTCAGTTCTCCAGTTTTAGATTTACAAGCAATCGCTCTTCAAGTTCCAATTGAAGGATTAAATCTAGACTTAAACCTTTTCCCAAAAGTAACAATTCAATTTAATCCCAAAAAAGGTCCTGTTATTGGTGCTGCCGCCGGTGTTGATTTATATGGCAGCGTGAACATTTCGCAATCCCTTTTCTCGTTTTTAGGATTTGGTAATACATTAAATCAAGATATCAATGTAACAGCCAACATAGACTTTGATATTTTTTCTTATATTTCATTATTTGCAGGCTACAATTCAGAAAAATTTAGTATTGTTTTCAAGCCTTCATTAGTACTTCCTGTTCTTCATATGTCTACAGGTTATGCAGGTGTTACAGTTCAAAACGCAGATTCTGGTGGAATAAACATCAATGCCAATGCAACAGTAAACGTATTCACATCATTTGTTGCAATGCAAGAATCATTATCACTCATCTCTCAAAACCCCTTCAGTCTATATAGCGACGCTATTAATTCTGCAGGAATTGACTTAGCTGCCGAATTCAGATATTCAATTTTAAGCTTTTTAGATTTATCAGCTAAAGTCAGAGTTCCTATCGTTCCTTGCAGATTGGATTATCTTGCTCCTCTTACTGGTTATTTTAATTTCTCCTTGGATATTTCCTCAATATTACAAGGCGGAACTGCACCAACTCCAACTTATGGTTATGATATTTCAAATGGATTAATTTGGGCTTATCAATATTCACGACCTTTAAAACTATTCCTTAGAGCCGACCTACTTCCAAATAACGACTTTCTTTCAGCATTTGCAGGTGCTGGTTTTGGTGTAAAACATCCTTTCTCTGGTGATTCAAGTGAAGTTGTTTTTTACCCAGAATATATTTTGGGAGCTAAAGCTGGAATTTACAGCATTCTTATGGCAACTCTATCAACAGAATACACAGACCAGTTTTTTATTCACCAATTTATGCTCACGTTGAACTTTAGAGTCATTCAAGTTGATGTTGGAGCTGCTTTGTCTGCAAAAAATCTCATTGATTCTTTAAATATTAAAGGTCTTGGTGTTTACGCAGCTGTAACACTTGGATTTTAATAATCTCAAAATTGATTAAATATTAGTGTTGTTATACAATGCTTTAGATTTATCTTTTTCTTAAGGAACTAAAAATGTTTAAAATTATCGAAAAAAAACAGCTTTCAAATGATGTTTTCTATATGAAGATAGAAGCACCTGATGTAGCTCGTAACAGAAAAGCAGGACAATTCGTAATTGTTCAAGTTGATTCTGATTTTGGGGAAAGAATTCCTCTTACAATTGCAGATGCTGATCCAGAAAAGGGATGGGTTGCAATTGTATTCCAAACTGTTGGTGCCACTACATTAAAATTATCAATGAAAAATGTTAATGAAACAATACCTACATTTTTGGGTCCATTAGGTCGTCCTTCTAAAATTGAACGTTATGATGCACCAGTTGTAATCATTGGTGGAGGAATTGGAGTTGCTCCATGCCATCCAATCGTTCAAGCTCATAAAGCTATTGGAAACAAAGTTATTTTCATTATGGGTGCAAGAAATAAAGACTTATTGATTTTTGAAAAAGAAATGAAAGAAGCTGCTGATGAAGTTATCATTATGACTGACGATGGTTCAGCTGGAAGAAAAGGTCTTGTTACAGAACCACTAAAAGAATTCTGTGAATCACAATGTCCACCTGCAGAAGTTATTGCAATTGGTCCTCCAATCATGATGAAATTCTGATGCAAAACTACAGAACCATATAAAGTTCCAACTACAGTTTCTTTAAACACAATCATGATTGACGGAACTGGTATGTGTGGTGGTTGCCGCGTAAACATCGGTGGTGAAACAAAATTTGTTTGTGTTGATGGTCCAGAATTCAACGGTCACCAAGTTGATTTTGACAATATGATGATGCGTATGAAATCTTTCAAACCTAGAGAACAAGAAGATTTACACAAGTGCAGAATGTTAGCACAAGCAGACGCACTTGCTTCTCAAAACAAATAACAAACAATTGATAGAGGTTTTTATATCAAATGACTAATGAAGAATTAAATAAAATTGCAAAAGATGAATATGCAAAAATTGAAGATAAAATAAAGAGTGGAACATTAACAGCCAAAGATAAAAACGCAATTCCACAAATGATTATGCCAACTCAAGATCCTGAAAAAAGAGCTCGCTTGATGAGTGAAGTTGCTTTGGGATATACAAAAGAAATGGCAATTGTAGAAGCTAACAGATGTCTACAATGTAAAAAACCTTTTTGTGTTGAAGGTTGTCCTGTAAACATCGATATTCCAGGATTCATTTCACAGATAGCTGTTGGAGAATTTGGAAAGGCAATCGACGTTATCAAAAGAACAAGTTTATTACCTGCAATTTGTGGTCGTGTTTGTCCTCAAGAAAAACAGTGCCAAGGCAAATGTACAGTTGGAAAAGTTTACAAAAGTGCAGAAAAAGCTGTTTCAATCGGCCGTCTAGAAAGATTCGTAGCTGATTGGGAAAGAGAAAACAACAAAGTAGCGTTACCAACAATTGCTGCCAAAACAGGAAAAAAAGTTGCCGTTGTAGGTTCAGGTCCAGCAGGTCTAACTGTTGCCGCTGATTGTGCAAGAGCTGGCCACGAAGTTACAGTTTTTGAAGCTTTCCATAAAGCCGGTGGAGTTATGATGTATGGTATTCCAGAATTCAGACTTCCAAAGAAAATCGTTCAAGATGAAATTGAAAACTTAAAGAAAATTGGTGTTAAATTTGAAACTAACTTCTTAGTTGGAAGAACAGACACTTTGGACCAATTATTCTCTGAAAAAGGTTTTGATGCAGCTTTTGTTGCAACAGGAGCCGGTCTACCAAAATTCTTAAACATTCCAGGTGAAAACTTAATCGGTGTTTTCAGTGCAAACGAATATTTAACACGTGCAAACTTAATGAAAGCTTATGATAAAGAACATGCAGCAACTCCATTATACGAAGCAAAACACATTTGCGTAGTTGGTGGCGGTAACGTAGCCATGGATGCAGCCAGAATGGGATTGCGCCTTGGTGCAGAAAAAGTTAGCGTAATCTACAGACGTACACGTGATGAAATGCCAGCTCGTGGTGAAGAAATCATCCATGCAGAAGAAGAAGGAATTGAATTCCGCTTCTTGGAAAATCCAATTGAAGTCATTGGTGACGAAAACGGAACTGTAAAAGCTGTTAAATGTTTGAACTATCAGCTTGGTGAACCAGACGCTTCTGGTAGAAGAAGTCCTGTAGAAATCAAAGGAAGTGAACACGAAGTTGAATGTGACGCTTTAATCGTAGCACTTGGTAACGGAAGCAATCCTTTGTTAGTTCAAACTACAAAAGGTCTTGATGCTGATAAACGTGGTCATATTATTGTTGATGAAAATCAAGCTACAAGCCATGCTAAAGTATGGGCTGGTGGTGATATAGTTCTTGGAGCTGCAACTGTAATCCTTGCAATGGGTGAAGGTCGTAAAGCTGCAGAAAGCATAAACAATTACTTAAAATAAAATATTTTAGTAAAAAACGAGTTCTATTTTTTTAGAACTCGTTTTTTTTTGGATTTATTATCAACTCATTATTTTTTCATCCGATAATCATATTATGTCAAATAAGAAAAGAAATAGTGGATTAGCATTAGCTTGTTGTATTTTAGCCGCATTAGTTATTTTGATTATTTTTTTAGTAAAAAAAGACACTATAATCACAAATTTAAAAGAAACAGCCTTTTTTGATAGAGTTTTCGGAAAAACTCCAGAATTCGTAGAAAATCATCCAACTCCTCCAAAAGAAGAAATTGAACTAAAAAATGATTCAATTATTATTGATATTCTCCCTCAAACAGAAACTCCTTCACCAAAAGAAGAGATAGAACCACCTACAGAAGCTCCTATAACTTCCACAAACACAGAGAAAACCAAAACTCCTACTCAAGTAGAAAAACCTACATCAACTGCAACAGAAAAAAAGACAGTTGAAGTTCAAAATTCAAATATAAAACTTTATTTTGTTGTAATAGATTCAGACGGTTCTGTAATCAGAAAACAAATAACACGTACTGTACCCAAAAATGATTCACCTTTAACAACAACTTTAAAACTTCTTCTAGAAGGACCAAATACAACTTCATCAGCAGAAAAGAACTGTATTTCTTTAATTCCAAAAAATACAAAACTTTTAAGTGCTAGAGTTCAAGACAGAATTGCTTATTTAAATTTTAACGAGAATTTTGAATTTAACGAAGTTGGAATTGAAGGCTACATCGCTCAATTGATGCAAATAGTCTACACTTCAACAGAATTTTCCACAGTTGATAGTGTTCAATTCTTAATTGAAGGCAAGAAAAAGGATTATCTTGGAAGTGAAGGCCAATGGATAGGCTCCCCACTTTCAAGAGCAAGTTTTAATTAATCTTATATGTTTTCACAATATTGTCATAATAAGCTTTATTCTGGCAATATTTATCGTAATAAGTTGACATAGAAAAATATAAAACATTTCCATCTTCTTTTTTGTTAAAAATATACACAGAATGAATATAACTTTTTTTAGCTAAAAGAAATGAATCAAGAGTTACTTTATAACCATCATTTTCTTCACTAATCAAAATATTTCCAAAATCAGAATACAAACCGTCAACACTTTCAATTAATTTTCTAATCATAAAGCAATAATTGTCTTTTTTGTCAGAAAACTGTTTTGGAAATTCTGCCATAACCAAGAAAGAATCATCTCCAAAAGTCCAGCTATTTTCCATTTGTTGAACCCAATTTTCATCCAATGTAATTTCTTGATTAGTATTAAAAAGGTATTTATTCGTCTCTTTTGATTTTATTTTTTTACCATTTGAATACTTTTTCTTCTCATCAAATCCTGCAAATTGATTAAACGATTGATCTTGCGATGATGAAAGTCTACCAGTCGCACAACATTCAAATTGCGCTTTATTCTCAAAATCCAAAATGGATTTAATGTTAAAAATAGGAATCAAATTATCAAATGAAATCTTAACATTTCCACCAAATTGTTCAAAATCCTGCGATATTACATTTTTATCAAAAGAAACAATTTCTCCAGCTTTTATACGTCTGGCAGAAAATTCATACAACAAATCATGAAGATAATTCAAGATTGTAACATCATCTGTATCAGGCAGAATTGTAGAAATTACTCTTTCTCCAGTCATATCCCAAAAACTACTTTCTGGATTCACTGTAACATAAAAAGAAATTTCCTTTTCTGGTAATTTTTGTTTTTTATCAGCTGGAGCGTAATATCTTATTTGATAAGTACTTTCATCATAAAACAAAAATCCAACATAAGTTTCTCTCTCAAAAGAATAATCTTTGTAATAAACGTATTCACCATTTGCATCTTCAAAAACTCTTTTCACTCCCGGTAGAGCAAATACACTCAAACACGAAAATCCAACTAAAACAAAAGATACTATCTTCTTAAAATTCATCATATAACTCCATAACAAAAGAAGGAACTAAAAGTTCCTTCTTTATGATTAATTCAATTTTGCTAATTCAGCTTTTACAATTTCATTTGTTTTCTCAGCTACATCAGTGTATGGAACCAATTCAACATTTTCACTTGTTCTAATCTTCACTTCAACATTAGGAAGATTTTTATCACCAACAACAATTCTAATTGGAAAACCAATCAAATCAGCATCTTTAAATTTAACACCAGGACGTTCATTTCTATCATCCAAAAGGACGTCAACACCCATATTTGTTAGTTTTTCATAAATCTCATCAGCAACTTCTTTCATTTTACCGTCATATTTAACAGGAACGATTGCAACTTGGTAAGGAGCTGTACTCATTGTCCAGCAAATTCCATTGTCATCATGATGTTCTTCAATAACAGAAGCAAGAGTTCTATCCAGACCAATTCCGTAACAACCCATGATTGGTGTTTGATATTTTCCACTTTCATCCAAGTATGTAACATTCATACTCTTAGTGTATTTTGAACCCAATTTGAAAATATGACCTAATTCATTACCTTTTCGGCTATAGAATTCAGAACCACATTCAGGACATTTATCACCAGGAACAACAACCCTTATATCAGCTGTCATAAATGTTGTAAAATCTCGTCCTGGTTCAACGTGAATATTATCATAATCTTTTACACCGCCACCAGTTACAGTGTCATGCAAGTCTTTTACACTTTCATCTGCAAGCAAAGGTAGTTTAGTTAATCCAACAGGACCAACAAATCCATGAGGAGCACCTGAATAATTTAAAACTTCTTCTTCATTGGCCAATTCAACAGCACTAGCTTTTAAGCAAGCTGCTAATTTTGTCTCACTAACGTCCAAATCACCACGAATTGCTACAGCAAAGAAACTTACAGGATAATAAGGAACAGTTGTATCTTTTGTCTCCAATTTGAATTCTTTTCCACCAGGAGCTTTACTCAAATCAAGAGAACTATTATAAACTTTGTAAACTAGAACCTTTATAAACTGTTTGGCAGACATTTTGAAAAATTCTTCCATTTGTGAAATTGATTCCACACCAGGACAATGAACTTTTTCAATTGGTTTATCAGTTTTAACTAATTCTTTTCCATTCAAATCTACAGCAACATCAGGTTTACAAGTAGCCTTTTCAACATTTGCAGCGTATCCACATTTTGGACACAAAATCAAAGTATCATCACCAACTTCACTTTCAACCATAAATTCTTCTGAACCAGAACCACCCATAGCACCAGTATCAGCTTTTACAGAAATTGTCGACAATCCTAATCTTTTGAATATTTTTCTATATGCTTCTGCACATTTTTCATAAGATTCATCAAGTGATTTTTGATCTGCATCAAAAGAATAAGCATCCATCATCGTAAATTCACGACCGCGCATAACGCCATATCTTGGACGAATTTCATCTCTATATTTTGTATTGATTTGATAAGCAATTATTGGCAATTGTTTATAACTAGAAAGACCGTCTCTAATAAGAGCAGTAAAAGCTTCTTCAGCAGTAGGACTTACAACCATATCCTGACCACCTCTATTTTGAGCTTTCAACATTTCATTGCCCATTGTTTCCCAACGACCACTTTCTCTCCAAATATCACCGGGTACTATTACTGTAGGTTTCATTTCAAGAAGACCGGCCTTATCTAATTCCTCGCGGATAATATTTTCCACTTTACGGAATGCACGTAATCCCAACGGCATATATGAATAAAGGCCATTTCCAAGTTTACGAATAAGTCCTGAACGCATCATCAATTTATGACTTGCAATCACGGCATCAGAAGGAGATTCTCTAAGAGTAGAGATAATTGTTTTTGTTGCTTTCATTCTTGTAGTTTATATTATTTAAGAAAAGATTTAAAGAGATTCTATTTTCTAAGAATACACACAACTCTTTCAGAGTCTTTTGAATATGGTGTTTTGTTATAATCACTGTAAAATTCAACTGATGAATATTTTAATTCACAAGCTACTTTCTCAAGTGTTTCTTTTGTAATTGGATAAATTAATCTATTTTTCACAATTTTCATGCAATTTTTCTTTGCATTAATCAAAGTTTCCCATAAATAATACTCATCTTTATCTCTAGTGATATAAGATTCTATAGAAACTCGTAAACTCTTCCTTTCTGGAATTTCAATTCTATCAGCAAATAAATCGTATTTTGAAAAATTGACAACTTCTATTATAAATACACCATTGTCTTTTAACAGCATCTTCACATCAAATAAAAACTTCTTTAATAAAGTAATGCTATTAACAATTAAAATTCTGCTATTAATGCACAAAGCAATATTAAAAAAATCACTTCCTAGATATCTTGCAATATCAATCGTAGAAATATTAAAAATGTGCAAATTTCTTTCTTTATTTGAATAATCTGAATTAGCTACTGATGTAAAATCGCCAAAAGTATCAGTTGCTGTAATATCCAAACCAAAAGAATCCAAATTGCGTGAAAAAATGTTTGGACCAGCTTCAATTTCAATTATTTTTGCTGGTTTTGGAAGATTTACAATTGATTCTGAAACAATATTTTTTAATCCCTCATCCGCTGGATAAAGTTCATTATAATATTCAATAAACTTCTCTATATAAAACATATTTTTATTCTAATTAATAATCTGAAATAAAACAATATTAAAGCTTTTTTACTTAAAATTAATCTCTTATTAGTTTATTCGCCATCTGTCATTTTCTTTTACAAATCTTTTAGCATTTACTTCCAACAAACGACCATCTTCACCAAAAAGTTTAACCATGGATGTTAAAGGATTCACTTCTGTAATCTTAAAGTTTGTTCCATCATAATTAATTCTTAAACCTTCAGGAGGCAATTTTTTCTGAGCTTCATTATACCAATCATATTCATAAGAAAGACAGCACAAAAGTCTGCCACATTGACCAGATATTTTCATTGAATTAAGAGATAAATTCTGTTCTTTAGCCATTTTAATCGAAACTGGACGTAATTTATCAGAAACTGAATGACAACAGAAAGGTTTTCCACAAACACCCAATCCACCTGTAATTCTAGATTCATCTCTAACACCAATTTGTCTAAGTTCAATTCTCATTTTAAAAATTGAAACCAAGTCTTTTACTAATTCCCTAAAGTCAACCCTGTTATCCGAACTAAAGAAGAACAAAATCTTCTGTTCCTCAAAAAGAAAATGAGTTGCAATTAATTTCATATCCAATTTATGAGCATTAACTTTCTCTTTAAAAATTGGATATGCTTCTTTCTCTTTTTTTAGTAATTCTTCTCTTTTAACTAAATCTTCCGCAGTGGCTTTTCTTTCAATACTGATAATATCTGATTGTTTGATTCCAATTGGTTTTTGTGCCTTACCAAGAACTAAGGCTAAATCTTTACCATATTTTGTTTGAATAACAACAAAATCTTTTGCATTTATATCAAAGTTTTTAGGATTTTTTGCATAAACTGTTTCGCAAGAATACTCTAATTTCAAATGAAACAAAGGCTGATTAATTACAAGGTTTTCACCCTCTCCATCATTTGCTTCCCCATCTTCTAGCGAAGACAGATTTATATTCTCATCATCTATATCATTTTCAAAAATGTCACTCATAAATATTTCCATTAATAGTATAAAATTAAGATTGCATTAAGTCTATAATCAACCCTTTTATTTCATTTACTTGTTTTAGTATTCTTAAATTATTTGCTTGATCTTGCAACATTCCTTTTACAAGCCCGTCCAATTTTTCATTCACAACATTCACAATTTCTTCCGGATTAGCCACAGACCTGTTCATATCATTATTATAACTTGAAAAGAAATTTAACGGTGTGTGATATCTTCGTTTACGTCTTTTTGAAATTTCATAATTATTTTTAACAACAAAATTCAAAAACTGGCGAACTGATTTTTTAAATTTTGCAATATTTTCATCAGAGATATTTGTAGATAAATCATTTCCAGCTTCATCAACAGCATCTTTTAGCGCAACAATAGCATCTTCAAAGTTTAGATTTCTAATTTCTGAAGGAAGTCCATCAAATTCAACTTTTTCTTCAACTGGTTTCTCTTTTAAAAGTTCAGAAAAACTAGTTCTCTTAGTTGAAATTTTTTCACTCTTTTTATCTTTTATTTTTTGATTTGATTGAGACTGAATTCCGGCATAGTAAGTTGCATTACCAAGAGGGTCAATTTCACTCATTAGAAGCTAACCTTTTCCTGTATTGATTTTGCTTGATTATATTTCATCACTTCTTCATCATATTTTTTTTGTTCTTTTATAGAAATACAATGTCCATGAATAATCACTTTATCTTCAATTTGAATTTTTCTTGATAAGATATCACCAATAATAACAGAAGTCGGTAATAATTTCACATTATCACCAACAAAAATATTTCCAACAATTATTCCTGCAATTACTGCACTCTTTGCTTTAATATTGCCCCGGATTCTCGCATTTTCGCTGATAATGATATTACCGTCAGTTTCAAGATTTCCATCAATATCACCATCAATTCTAATAAAACCATTCACCTTAATGTTGCCAACAATTGTTGAACCATTACCTAAAAGTGAATTAATTGAAATATCATCTATACGAGAAGCCATATTTACCTATTTTGAAGAATTAATATTGATGTATTTTGCAGGATCTACAACATCAGAACCGATATGAACTTCATAGTGAAGGTGTGGACCTGTAGAAATTCCTGTATTTCCTATATATCCAATAATGTCACCTTGATCTACAGTTTGTCCCTTTTTCACTCGGAATGAACTTAAGTGAGCATATCTTGTATAAATACCATGATTATGTTTGATAATTACAGAATTTCCAAAACTCATATCATAACCTACAGAAACAACTTGACCAGAAGCTGTAGCAACAACAGGGTCACCCGAACGCCATGTTGAAAAATCAATACCTTTATGAATATACCAATATCCTAATAATGGATGTTGATTTGGACCAAAGGCCATTGAGATATGAACATTTGAATTCTTTACAGGAGAAATACTTGGAATCTCTGTAAACAAATTCTGTTGTGTTTTAAGCATTTTTCCAATTTCTTCAATTGGTTGAACAGCGTTTTCCAAATATGAAGTTAATTCTTTTACATCAGCCAGTTCTTTTGTGGAACCTTGTGATAATTCTTCAGAATTGAATAATGAAGACAAATCACTATTAGACAAAGATAAATTTGATTGTTTATTTGAAGTTTCTATTCCAAGTAAAGTTAATGATTGAGATAAAGATGTTTGAAAACGTTTTGCCGCTTGAAAAAGATTTGTATTTTCATCACGTAATTGATCCAAACTAGCTAAAGTTTCTCTGTTTTGATTTTGAAGAGTTACTATTTCATTATTAGAAACAGAAGCCTGTCTGTTGTAATAAAAAAATGATGCTAAAACACCAACAGTAATTAAAAAGCCTAAAGCTAAAGCAAAGACGTTAGTTTGAAAATTAATAACTTTTCCCTGCGAATGAGGAACAATCATTATTGTTAATTTTCCATCAAAAACTTTAAACATCTTTACAAAAAAATTACCTATTGCTTTAAAAAATAAACCCATTTTTAAAGTAAATTTAGAGGAACTTCTTTTTGCTATTCTTTGTTTTTTTGCCAAAATTTTCACCAAACACTTTTCTATTAGAACGAAATTATATCATAGCATATTCTTACGTGTCAAACAAATAAGTTGACTTCAAAAAAATCCTATGCTATCTTTATCGGTATAAATATTTAAAAAGTATTAACAATTTATTTTTTTTGTTAATTTTTCTTACGAGGTTTCCACCTCAATATAATTTTAGGAAGATAAAGCCATGAAGTTTTTTGATACTCACGCCCACATCGGGCTTATATACGATGATCCTGTTGAACAATTGCGTGTTGTACAACAAGCTAAACTTGCAGGTGTTACAAGAATTATCAGCATAAACAACAGCCTCTTAGATTTTGATAAAGTCTATAATAATTTAAAAATCGTTTCCGGCGTATACCATGCAGTAGGTGTTGCTCCTTCAGAAGTAACAAATCCTGGTTCAAATTGGATTAACACAATAGAAAAAAATCTATCTTTACCAAATGTTGTAGCAGTTGGTGAAACAGGTTTGGATTATTTTAAACAATTTGGTGATAAACGTTCACAAATTGAACTTTTCATTACACAACTAGAAATAGCTCAAAAACACAATCTACCAGTAATTATTCACAACAGAGATGCTGGTAAAGATGTTTATGATGTATTAACTGAACGTATTCCAGATGCAGGCGCAATCCTTCATTGTTATTCAGAAAACGCTCAATATGCAAAAAAATGCTTAGATAAAAATATTTGGTTCTCTTTTGCAGGTAATCTAACTTATCGTAATGCTAGAAACTTACACGAAACAGTTTTAAACATTCCTCTTGATAGAATTTTACTAGAAACAGAAAGTCCTTTCATGATTCCAGCTGAATTCAGAGATAAAAAAAGAACAAAACCAGCTTACTTACCTTCAACAGCAAGATTCTTAGCAGAAATGCTAGACGTCAACATTGAAGAATTAAGCGCTCAACTATGGAAAAACAGCTGTAAGGCTTTCAACTTACCGGAAGAATGAGTCTCTATCATCAAATAAAAATCGGTTCTATTGAACTTAAAGGAAATCTCTTCTTAGCTCCAGTTGCAGGATACAGTGATAAAGCTTTTAGATCTGCCTGCATCAATAATGGAGCTTGTTTTACATATACAGAAATGGTTTCTTCAGAAGCATTAGTTAGAAATAATCTCAAAACAGAAATTCTAATGGCAAGAGCTAAAAACGAAGAACATTATGCTGTTCAAATTTTTGGTGGAAATGAAGAAATAATGTTCAATGCCACAAAATTAGTCATAGAAAAAACACATTGCGAATGTATTGATATAAATTGCGGTTGTCCTGTTCCAAAAATTGTAAAATCTGGAGCAGGTTCCGTTTTAACAAAAGATCCAGACTTACTCTATAAAATTGCAAAATCTGTGATTGATGCAGCTGAAGGAATCCCTGTAACTGTAAAAATTCGCTCTGGTTGGGATTCATTAAACATCACTTGGAAAGAAGCCACCCAAGCAGCACTAGAAGCTGGTGTTGCTGCAATTACAATTCATCCAAGGACAAGAGCGCAAGGATATGAAGGCCATTCAGATTGGCAAGTAATGAAAGATTTAGTTTCTTTTGTTGATGGCAAAATACCTGTTTTTGGTTCAGGAGATTTGTTCAAACCTGAAGATGCTAAGAAAATGCTGGAACAAACAAATGTAGATGCCGTTATGTTTGCAAGAGGCGCTATGGGCAATCCGTTTATTTTTAAAGATACAACTTCATTATTAACAGACGGCACATACACTCCGGTTTCAAGTACAGAAAGAATTAGAACTGGTTTTGAAGAATTAGAGCAACTTGTAAAAGACACAAATGAAAAACACGCCTGTTTAGAAATGAGAAAAAGATTTCATGCTTATTCTAAAGGAATACAAAACGGTGCTGAACTTAGAAATCAAATTATCCACGCTTCAACAGTAGCAGACTATCATGCCATTTTTGATAATGTTGTAAATATGCAAGATATTCAATAATATAGAAAAACATTATATAATAGGAGGTGGATGTTAATATGAGTTTATTACAATCAATTACGGATTTTTTAGATAGTATTTTTAAACGTTCATCTCCAGAAGTTCAAAAAAAACAACAACTAAAAAGACTAGAAACAGAAATAAGAAATTTCAATCCAAATCTTTACAAAAACGGAAACTTGTTAGGAAATTTTGCAGAAGGCATTTTTACATTATATAAAAATGTTAGACCGCTTGATAATCTTTTTTCAGCAACAGTCAATCCAAATGATATTCCAAGACAAAAAAGATTTGAAGCCCAACTCATATTGACTGGATTCACACAAGAAAATCAAAATATTATTGATTCTTTATCACTTCCAAACAGAAAAGCTGAAATTATCAATGCTGGTAATAATTTTGACAGAGCATACATTCACCAACATAAACTTCTTGAAGGAATTCTAAAAGAACTTAACAACGACTTATTCAAAAAAATCGATATTGACATCATCAACTTAAGACAATTTGTCGAATTTTGCAGGTTTAATTTTTTAGCCCTTCTTCAATCATTTGATCCAAAGTTTCAAACAGCAAGTATGTCTTATATTCCTTCTTACCAAGAAGTTCCTTTAACAAAAATTACAACTCTTCTAGAAGATTTTTATTATCAAGCTGCAGGCATAAAATTGACCACAGGTACTGCAGAAATGATTCTTGCTTTAGCTCAATTAAAAAAAGGTAATGAACTTACAAACGATGAAAGAAATTCACTTTTATCAAATATAAAGAAAATAAACACTGTTTTAGTTAGACTCTTATCTGAAGATAAAATAAAATCCTTAATTAAATTAGGCAAAAATGATACTAACTTTGAACCAGCAAAAGCTTCTTTATCAAATTCACCAAAACAAGAATTTTCATTATTTCTTCAAGAAAAATTTAAAACTGATGAACAAAGAATTAAAGCTGACATACAAGATGAAAAAATCAGTGAGGAATTAAAAGCTTTATTTGGAGCCGAACCCCTTGATGAACTTTCTGGTTACAATTTAAGTGAAAACTCAATTCTTCAAGAGAATACAGCAGAATCATTCCTTTGGATTTTACCTATGAAGATGCTAAAAACTTTCCTGCGTATTTATCTATCAGAAGGCGTTAAATCTTTACTAAACGACATTGTAATTGAAGGTTTCTTTAATAATCCAATTTACAAAAGCAATTTTTCTTCATTAATTTATTCAATCACAAATGCAGAGAATGAATTAAAGGCATTTGAAGAATCATTCTTACAAAATCAAAAAAATAGTATTTCTTCATTAAATGGATATATTCAAGACAGTAAGAAGAACAGCGAGTTTATCAATAAAGTCAAATCTTCTGTATTAAAGATTAATGATGAAGCCCATGAGATATTACAAAAAAATGTCGCCAATCTGTTTTCATTATATCGTGAACTTGGCGAATTACTTACCGATGCAAAGAAACCATCTTCTGAAATAATATCTAACCTTAAAGTTTTAATGATTTCATCCCGAAATAAAGATAACACGAATTTACTGGAACAGCAGTATCCGTCATGGAAACTTTTTATTGAGATAATGAAGAATTATGTTATTATTAATGGTGGTGTATAATTTTGAATACGAAGAATATCGAGAAAACAGATATAAAACAATATGATTCTTCAAAAACCGAACTTTTAGAGCAAACTCTTTTTTATGAAAAGAAAATTTACGACTTAGAGCAACTTCTTGATATTGCTAAATCCTTTTGTTCAACATTAGACTTTAACAACCTTCTAGAATCCATTGTTTACATTGGAATGGCGCAAATGCATGTTTTGGGCGCTGAAATATTTGTAAAAGATTCAATTGAAAATAAAAACTTTGTGTTAGAAACAGCAAAAGAAATATTTACAGAAGATGAAAAACTTACAATTCCTGTTTCTTCACCAATAGTTTCAAAACTCCAAGAATTAAACGCTCCTGTTACTCTTCAATTTCTAAAAGAATCAGTTGATGATTCAACTTCAATTGAAATTCTTGAATGTTTATCACCAACTTTAATTGTTCCAGTTATTCACAGAAGCCAACTCAACGGAATCCTCATCCTACAAGAAAGAATCGCCATTGAAGATGACACTTCTTACACTGATTATGAAAAAACACAAATCATGTCTATTGCTTCTTTAGCTTCTGTTGCCATAAACAACACTGCTCTTCTAGAACGCTCATCTACAGATATGATGACTCACTTAAAATTGAAGTTCTACTTTTATTATATTCTTACAGAAACACTCAATACAGCTCATTTACAAAACTATAATATTGCGGTTTTAATGTTTGATATTGATTTCTTCAAAAAATTTAACGACAACTATGGCCACGAATGTGGAGATTTTGTAATCACTTCTATTGCAGATTTAATCAAACAAAGCTTAAGAGACACTGACATTGCTAGTAGATACGGCGGAGAAGAATTCACTGTATTGCTGGACAAAACTGGAAAAGAAGAAGCCATGCTTGTTGCTGAACGTATACGCCAAAAGATTGAAACAACAGAATTCAAATACAATGATCAACTTCTTCATGTTACAATTTCCTGCGGTGTTTCAGTTTTTGATATTGATAAAAATCCAGTCACAGTTTCAAACGAATTAGTAAACCAATCTGATAAAGCTTTATACTATTCAAAAGAACACGGAAGAAATAAAGTTTCTTTCTTTAATCCTGAACAATCAGAGAATGATGAATAAACAGAAAAATCTATTAGCTTTTTTTTTCATTTTATTATCATTTAATTTATTTTCACAAACACCTTCAATTTCAAAAAACATAAGGCTTTCACTTTGGGCGGAACTAGATGCTTATCCAGAACTGGAATACAACGATGAAAATCCATATGCGTATTCAATCAACGGTCTAAAAGAATTAGCTCCATTTATACTTTCTGGAATGGTTTATGGTTGGAAATTTATTTACACCCCTTCAGATAAACAAAGAAATGTTGATGAATATTTTGAACTGATTCCCATTCAACAAATTGACGAATCAATTAATCCAATCACATATAAAGAACCTTGGATTCAAGACAACAAAC
Source organism: uncultured Treponema sp. (assembly GCA_964344405.1). Lineage (GTDB taxonomy): Bacteria > Spirochaetota > Spirochaetia > Treponematales > Treponemataceae > Treponema_D. The sequence goes on from CAYFND010000001.1 coordinate 30,475, forward strand.
TTTATAGCTGGTGCGAATATCAAAGAAATGATTTTCAATATCAAAACTATTTACTCTGGTCTACAATCCAAAACCCTGTGATAAACGGAATAGGAAAAGGAAGCATAAAAGACGGTTTCTCTGGAATAAAAACAGCAACAACAAATGCAGTAAAAAATGCCGTACGGGAACATTATAGAAAAATTATCAAAAATAAACCCAAAGAAATACAAGGTTCTGTCTTAATAAAAGAAATTCCAACCCTTGGAATTGATGCAGGTCAATATATTATAAATCTTGATTTTTTTCTAGAATACGGTAAAATAAGAGAATACACAAAGTATTAATTAATACTGGAGGATATTTATGAAAAAATTTTTAACTATATTCGTTTGTTTTTCAATTTTGACTTGTTGCGTATTTGCACAAGATGAAACTTTACAAGAAAATGAAATTTTTGCTGAAGAAAAATATGAAGCTGAAAAAACAAAAACAGAAATTATCATTCCAAAAGATCAGCATTTAACAGACACATTAGGAAACAATAAAATTGGAGCCTCTGTAAAAATTGAATATTCTCCTATGTATGATGAAGTTAGAATCTACTATGAATGTATGTATGTTACATATGATAGAGGTGAAGCTATGAATTCAGTAATGGCTTGTTTGGAAGACTTCCAAAAAGAACATCAATATTATAGCTACAGATATTTAAAAGAAGATAGAGAAAGATTCTTTAAAGATTCTAAAGGAAAAAGAAAAGCTCAATATAGTTCATATGTTAAATTTTCAAGATAAAGGTATTTAGCTTTTATCTAAAATATTATATACTTCAAGCCAAACGTTTTCATAAGAAAATGTTTGGCTTTATTTTTTTAGACATTTGTGCAATAAGGATTTATAAATGGAAGTAAAAAGTATAATCAAGAACCTTCATCCTCTTGAAATAAAAGTATTATTAAATTATTCAGAAAAAGATGAATTGACATCTGAAAAACTTCAGAAAGAATTATCTTATAAAGAAGGTCATGCTAATCAAGCTTTTTCATGGCTTTGTGGCAAAAATCTTTGTGAAGAAACAAAAAGAGTTCCTCACACTTATTATGAAATTACAGAAACAGGAAAATCCTTTGCAGAAAAAGGAACTATTGATGAAAGAGTTATCTCTTTTGTTAAAGAAAAAGGTTCAACAACCCTTCCAGAAATTGCCAGTTCTCTTCAAATTGAAAATAAAGATATTGGAAGTTCTTTTGGTCAACTTTCAAAAGAAAATATCTTAAAAATGAATGAAGAGAAAAAAGTAGTTTATACAGGTAATCCACTACCTAACAGAATTACAATAACTTCTGCATTAATCAAAAAAGCAATTTCTTCATCTGATTCACAATTAAATAAAGACGACTTATCTTCAGAAGAGTTAGCGGCAATTTCAACATTAGCAAAAAAACGTGGTGCCGCAGATTCAACTTTCAAAATTATAGAAAGAGAGACTGTTTATTACAAATTAGCAAAAGATGCAAAAGAAGTAACTACTGAACTTAAAAAAGAAGGAATTACTGGTAACGAAATTGGTGAATTAACATCAAAAATGTTAGCTTCTGGCGAATGGAAAAACGGTTCATTCAGAAGTTATAACATAGCAATTTCACCAGCCCGCATTATTCCAGGAAGAACTAATCCATACGTTCAATTCCTAGAATCTGTAAAAGATAAACTTTGTTCACTTGGATTCCAAGAATTTGACGGACCTCTTGTAGAAACTGAATTCTGGAATGGTGATGCTTTATTTATGCCTCAATTCCATGCTGCCCGTGATATTCATGATGTTTACAGATTAAAAAATCCTACTCATGCAAAAATGATTGAAGAACCTTATCTTTCAAATGTAAAAGCTGTTCATGAAAATGGTGGAAATTCTGGAAGTAGAGGCTGGAACTATTCATTTGATAACGAATTTACACGTAGATTGATTTTAAGAAGCCAAGGAACTGTTCTTTCTGCACATCAACTACATAAGGCTCAAATCCCTGGAAAATATTTTGGTATTGCTCGTTGTTTCCGTTACGACAAAGTTGACGCTACTCACTTGAGTGATTTTTACCAAACAGAAGGAATTGTACTTGGTGATGACGTAAACTTAAAAACACTTCTTGGATTCTTGGAAATGTTTGCTGTTGAAATCGCCGGTGCTACAGAAGTTAAATATGTACCTGGTTATTTCCCATTCACTGAACCTTCAATTGAAGTTCACATCAAACACCCTGTTTTAGGTTGGTTTGAACTTGGTGGTTCTGGTATCTTCAGACCTGAAGTTACAAAAGCAATGGGAATTGACGTTCCTGTATTAGCTTGGGGTATTGGTATTGACCGTATGGCTCTTATGGCTCTAGGTTTGAACGATTTAAGACAATTATTCTGCGAAGATATTGAACAAGTTCGTTTAAGAAAAGCAAAATTCTAATAAAAACAAAAAAGCCAAACATTTTGATGTTTGGCTTTTTTGTTACTTCTTAAAATTCTTATAAAATTCACCAATTTTTTCGTTATCAAATTTTAGCTGACGCCTATTATATACATCAGTTGCACCAGCCCACAAAACAGGGCAGAAACCGCTGTTATACATACCTTCAGCTACAGATGTTAAATATTTGTATACGCTTTCTTCGTCTTTATTTTTTAAAGGACAACCATATTCACCAATTATTACACCAACACCTTTATCTTGAAAGGTTTCCTTTATTTTCTTGATATTTCTATTCAATTCGTTAATATCACTGCTTGTGCCCCAAGTTTTTCGTGATTTTGCCCAATCTGTATCTTCTGTAATAATTGCAAAAGGAGAAGGAATATAATAATGAATTGAAACCATGCATCTATTTAATTCATCTTCTGGCATTCTAAAACATTTATCACAAGTTAAATCAACATCAGTTCCATAGCCTGCAATTAAAAGATATCTTGATTTATTATTATCAGATGAATCACGAACCAAATCTACAAAACTCTGGTTTATATTGTTCAGAATATCAAAGGCTTGCTTCTTATTTCCTGCATTTGAATATCTGTTCCATAAATCGTCAAAACAGCCTTCTTCATTCAAGGATTCAAAAATCAAATGCTCATCATAATTTTTGTAGCGTTCTATGATTTGTTCCCAAATTTTCAGATATTTTCTCATACATTCATCATAATTCTTTGAAAATCCTGTTTCTGGATTATTAATCCATCCACCATCCCAATGAATATTCAGAATTACATATAAATCACTATCAATTGCGTAATCAACAATTGTTTGAACTCTTTTGGCAATTTTCTCATCAATAAGATAATCATCTTTCATGTTATTAGACCAAGCAACTGGAATTCTAACAACATCAAAACCATTTTCTTTAATATTTTCAAACATTTTTTTTGTTGATATTGGAGCACCCCATAAAGTTTCCGTTGGAGCTTCCATTGTATTGCCCCAATTATATCCAATACCAAGTTTTTTTACGAATTGCGTTGATTCTGTCTCTAATGAAAAAGTTTTAAACATCACTAAAAAGAAGATTCCAAGAAATAGTATTTTTTTCATATATAATCCTTAAAAATAAATTATATATGATTACTCAAAAACGCTTTATTGATTTTTTATATGAGTGTACTTCAAATTTTTTACTTACAAAAGTTTTCTATTGTCAAATCCATTGTTTTATTAAATTCATCCAGGTTATCTTTATTTAATAAAGTCATTCTAAAAATAAACGTCTCAATTAATGCGTAAATAACATCATTTATTTCATGAACATTTAGATTCTTAAATTCGTTATTTTGAATTCCTGTAATAATAATTGAACTTAAAATATGTCTAAGGCGAATTACTCTTCTTAAAACTCTTGTATTTGTATCTACACCTGATTTTTTTAATTGCATCAAATATTCAAGAAGAACATTAAACAGCTTTTTATTTTCCAAACACTCTTTTAATACTAAAGAGATAGTGCTTTTTAATTTGTCCTTTGCAGAACCATTATTATCAGCTGTTAATTCAAATAAAGAAGCTTCCAAATTGGACAAAAGTTGTTTAATACTACAAAGAAATATTTCTCTTTTATTATGAAAATAAATATATAGAGTAGTTCTTGTAATACCACATCTATCTGCTATTTTTTGAAAAGTTGCGTCTTCATATCCTTCATCAATAAATACATCAAGCGATTTCTCAAGAATTTCTTGCTTTCTCTTTTCATGTTCAACAACAATTGCCAAATTTTCCCTCTTTTAGATACTATTTGTTTTTTGCTTGTAATTTTTTATAAATGTAAAAAATTGTATCTAGATTTCCAGCTTTAATCTTTTTTGTCATGCAAGGTTTATTTTCCATCTGTTGTAAGAAATTTGGATTTGATGTAATAACTCCAAACTCCCAATTAGGAAAATCCTTCCACAAAGAATTCATATCTTTGTACAATTGACTAACTTCTTCTTCTTCACCAAGTCTTTCACCGTATGGTGGATTACAAAGAATTAATCCTTCTGGATAAGGTGCTGTTAAAGTTTTAAAATCAGCTTGAACAAAATCCGGTCTTAATACATGGGCATCACTACCAATTGATTTCAAAGTTCTTCCAACCATAACACAAGCGTGTTCCGCATTCAATTTTGCTCGTTCAACTGCCTTTCCATCAATATCAGAACCAGTAATTCTAACTTCTACATCTGTTCTGATTTTTGCAGCTTCTTCATCTTTAATCTGATTAGCACGTTTTTCATCATAAAAAGCCAAACTTTCTAAAGCAAAGCGTCTTCCAAAACCAGGAGCCACATTATAAGCATAAAGAGCAGCTTCAATTGCTATTGTTCCTGAACCACAAAATGGATCATGTAAAGGAGTTTTTCTTCTCCACATCATTTCTTGCAATAAAACAGCAGCTGTAGTTTCTCGTAACGGAGCAATTCCTCCGTCTGTTCTATATCCACGTTTGTGTAAAGGAAGTCCAGACAAGTCTAACATCAATAAAACTGTATTCTCATCAATGTAAATACGAACATCATGTTCTTCACCAGATTCTGGGAAAGTTCCAATGTGCCAAATATCTCCAAGTTTTGAATAGATTGCTTTATGAACCATTACTTGAATGCTATGTTCAGAATTCAATTTACTTTTATAAATTCTAACTTTATCAACAACGATTTTTGA
>CAYFND010000001.1:35645-44107 GCA_964344405.1 uncultured Treponema sp.
AATCTTTTTTCAAATAATCTTGCCATGGAACATTATAAGCTCCATCATACAAAGAATCAAAATCAGTTGCCTCATAAGAAGCTACTTGTAAAAAGATTCTATCTGTTGTTCTTAAACAAAGATTTGTTTTAAAAATTGAGTCATCATCACCTAAAAAAGTAACACGGCCTGGCGCATTACTTACAAGTTTATATCCAAGATGTTTTATTTCATTTCCAAGGATTTTTTCCGCTCCAATTGCACATAGAGCTACTAAAGTATTCATATCCTTTAATATTAACAATAAAACTTCATTTATTCAATTAGAGGAAAAATTCATAAAAAAAGCACTTTTATTTCTAAAAGTGCTTTTGCTTTTTCTAAAAAGTTTATTTTCCAGAATTAAAATATGCTGCAAATGGATTGTAACTCATTCCATCATCATTTTTATTGTTATTTCTGTTTCTATTATTATTGTTGTTCTGGTTCTTATCACCTTTTGTGTAAGATGAAGATTTCTTTACAACAACAACTTTCTTTCCACTTGGATTTGACTTGTCTGTTGTAACTTTCATCTGAACTTTACCTTTATTACTTCTTGCTGCATCACTCTTTAAAGAAAGGCTAATTCTTCTTCTGTCTGTATCCAAACCGATGATTGTGAACTCTTTAATATCACCAACTTTTATTACATCCATTGGATTCTTAACAAATTCATCACTCAATTCACTAATATGAATTAATCCAGTTTCATGAAGACCAATATCAACAAAAGCCCCGAAATCTACAACATTGCGTATTTTTCCTGTTACTTTCATACCTTCTTTTAAATCTTCAAACTGAACAACGCCTTTTTGCATAATTGGAGCTGGATATTCAGAACGTGGATCTCTATTTGGTTTTTGAAGTTCATCAATAATATCATTAACTGTAGTTTCACCAATATTATATGTTGTAGACACTTTCTTTACTAAATCAGTTGTGATTTTCTCTTTTTTCTGAATAAAAGGAAGAATCTCTCTTGCAGCATTATAGTTTTCTGGGTGAACCCATGTATTATCAAGAGGATCTGAACTTTCTGCAATCTTTAAGAATCCTGCACATTGTTCAAAAGCCTTTGGTCCTAAACCTGGAACTTTCTTCAAATCTTCACGACTGTATATCTTTCCATTAGCATCTCTATAAGCAACAATCTTTTTTGCAGTTGAAGCATTAATTCCAGAAACATATTTTAAAATTGAAAAACTTGCTGTATTTAAATTTACACCAACATTATTTACAACTGAACCAACAACTTCATCAAGTGTTTCGCCTAATTTCTTTTGATTAACATCATGTTGATATAATCCTACGCCAATTGCCTTTGGATCAATCTTTACAAGTTCAGAAAGAGGATCTTGTAATCTTCTTCCCATAGAAATAGCACCACGAACAGTCAAGTCCAAATCTGGGAATTCTTCACGAGCTATATCACTAGCTGAATAAACAGAAGCACCTGATTCATCAACTACAGTAAACATAACGTCTTTGTAGTTTTCTTGAATAACTTTACTTACAATTGCTTGAACTTCTTGGCTACCAGTACCGTTTCCAACAGCAACAACTTGAATATCATATTTATCAATAGCTTCATTCAAGGCATTATAAGCTCCATCTGGGTCTGCTACTTGTTTAATCAAGAAATAACCCAAATATTTACCTGTTTCGTCCAAAGCTGCACACTTTGTTCCAGTTCTAATACCTGGGTCAACGCCAAGAACTCTACTTCCTTTGATTGGCTGTGACATCAACAAATTCTTTAGGTTTTCACTAAAAATACCGATTCCGTGCTCATCAGCTTCATCTGTTTCATCACTTCTAATCTCACGAACAACAGCTGGAGAAAGCAAGCGAACAACACCGTCTTCAATTGCATCTGTATGATATTTATTATGGATTTCTGCCTTTTTCTGCAACATTTCAACAGCTTGATCTACATCAACATTAATTGAAACTTCAAGGGCATTTTCTCTTTCTGCACGATTGATTGCTAAAATTCTATGTGGTTTAACTTGAGATAAAGGTTCTTTATAATCCCAGTACATTTGATATGTTGAAGTCTTTTGAGCTGTCTCTTCGTTTTGACCTTCTGGAACTATACCTTTTGTAACAATTTCGCCAGTTTTAATATATAAATCGTGAATAAAAGCTCTGTTTGATGTATCTTGAGAAACTCTTTCTGCAATAATATCTTTTGCACCATTAAGAGCATCTTCAACAGATTTTACTGATAATTCTGGAGTTTCTGTATTCTCTTTTACAAATTCTTTTGCTTTTTCTTCTAATGCTTTTTCATCCAAAACAAGCATTGCATCTGCAAGAGCGTCTAATCCCTTTTCAATGGCAATCATTCCACGAGTACGCTTCTTCTTCTTGAATGGAGCCCACAAATCCTCTAATTCTGTCATTGTTGTGGCAGACATAATTGCATTATGAAGTGATTCTGTAAGTTTATTTTGATTAAAAACACCTTTTAAGATTTCTAAGCGGCGTTCTTCAAGATTTTTGTATGATTTGAAAAGATGATCACAATCACGAACTTGAACTTCGTCCAAAGAACCATGTTTTTCTTTTCTATAACGACTAATAAAAGGGATTGTACAACCTTCTTCAACAAGGCTAACAACTGCACTAACTTGTTGCAACTGAATATTCAATTCAGATGCAATCTTTTTCATTATCTCAACTTCATTAATTTTTAAAGCGTCAATATTTTCCTGTGTAAATTCCATAGACTTTAATTTTACGAAAATTCACAAAGACTGTAAATATTAAAAAAAATTATTTTTATATTTCTTCATCAATGCCAGATAACTCTTCACCATTTTCAAGTTGTTCGGCCTTTACTTTTTGGAATACTTGCTCAAGAAGATTTTTACAGTTATTTGACATAATTTGATAAATATTAGGAATTAATAATTGCTTTATCCTTTGATATAGTCCGTTAGCACCACTTTCTGTTACAAATGAGAAAACATATAACATTCCATCTTCAACATTTCTTTCCATGATTAGAATTGCATCAGACCGGAACAAAAATCCTTTTATATTAAAGTGAAAATCAGTTACTTTTTCATAAAGTTTTACCTTTAATTTATCAACAGGGAAAACAAAAGAAAAATGGCTTAAACTAATATCTTGTAAAACTCCTGTGTATGGAACATTTTCAAGATTAAAAGAAAAAGTACAAACCCTTGTACATAAAGCACGAATTGTCTTTCTTCTTCCTTGAGCTTGGTTCGCAAAAAGAACTTTTTCTATAATTCCAAAATTAACATTCTTTTGATATTCAAGTTGAACACAACCACAAACAAGACCCAATTCTCTTAGATATTTATGTTCCAATTTAATTCTATCATCTTTTGTTTGTCTTTTTGTATACAGAACACCAATACAAGCTTGATTATGATATTTGAGTAATATTTCTTTAATAAAATTAACCCAATCAATACCAGGAATATTTGAATCTATATTTATAAAGAATAAAACATCATGAAAAATATTTATTAATACTTCAAGTTTCTTCTTTAAGTCGATTTGTTTATCATTTTCAATAAAATAACATTCATATCCCAAAGCAAAATATTCTTCTAGAAAATTCTCAGGAAATAATGATATATCTGGTGCAATAAAAAAGGTTTTTCTACCTGCTACTATCTCTTTAATAGATATATTCAATCTATATCCCTCCAAATGGATTTTATTATATCATTTTCCTAGTAAAAATAAACTTCTTTATTAGATAAAATGCTGAATTTTATGATGTTCTATACTTTTTGTTTTTACCGCTACAATATAACTTCCAAACATAGATGTTACAACATCAAATAAAGCAGCAAATGAACAAATTATTAATGAAGCTGGTTGTAATAACAAGAAACTTGTTTCAAAACCTTTTCCATAACTTGAACATATTATAGTTAGTAATACAAAACTTCCACCAGAAGGTATTCCTCCTAATAAGAAAGAAGAACCTAATGAAATAAATAATATCCAGATAATATCATTTAGTGGAATACTCAAACTTGAATAAGAACGCCATATCAAAATAAAACTAATGATAACTACTAATGAAGTTCCACCTCTTGCAAAAATAGAAAAGAATGGATAAGTGATTCCACTACAGCGTCTTCTAATTCCCAAGCTTTCTTTTCCATGTCTAATACTTAATGGCAAAACAAGATTTGAATCACCACTAATAAAACCCAAGAACATAGGAGCTAAAGAAGCATATAAAACTCTATATGGATGTGGATCATGACAAACGTATCTAATAATCAAAGGATAAATAATACCAATTACAATGATAAAATCGCACAAGAACATTAGAATCATTGGTGTATAAATGCCTGTTCCTATTATTGTTCTAAAAGTAATCAGCCAATTGCAAGTCAAAGCTACCATACAAACTGAAAGAATTTCTGTAAAGAAAGAAGCAATGTTATAAAAAAGTTTAGAGCATGATTCAAAAAATGAAAATATTGGTCTAAATACAGTTTGTTCAGATGCACTTTCCCAACCAATCAAAATAGCAAATAAAATTGAAACTAAAAGGAAAGAACCTTCAGCTACAGCTTCAAAAGCAGAATCTGGGAATAATGACAAAACCAAACCTTTAATATTTAGGCCGGAAACTGGAGCAACTGTATCAACAGTAATTGGAATTCTTGGAAGTTTAACAATCAAAACAGAAAGCAAACCTATTAATGCAAGAATAACTGAAGAAGAAATAATAACTACAAAAGTCCAGAAAAAAGTCTTGAATGTCATTTTTGAAGTTCTTAGTTTATTTATTGAAATTATTGTTGTAACAAAAACAAGAGGCACAACAATATATCTTCCAAATCTTATAAATAAGTCTGACAAAAAGGCCAATATATCAACAACAACCGCGTTATTTAACGGTAATATAAATGCAGCAACAACACCTAAAACTATACCAAGTAAATATTTAATCCATACTTTCATATTTAATCATTATAGCATACTCTGGAATGTGATTCCAGAGTATGCTATAATAACACGTATGTATAATGTTTTATTTATTGGTAAAGATTTAAAAGAAAATAATGAAGCTATAACTACCACGTTAAACACAAATAGAAAAATTTTTACAACTTGTAATGATAATACAATCGAAAATCCTAAAATTTCTTTTTGCAACTGGAATAAATCCTCTGCAATTTCTGCCAAAACTGTAATTCTTAATACAGAAATAAAACTACACAAAATTGATGAAGTGATTATCTATTTTGATTCCCTTTATTTTTCAACAAAGTATGAAATTGATAAAGCTGACAATATTTCTGCAGCAGTTGATAATATGATTTTAAGCTATCAATTATTTATAAATGAACTTTTATCTAGATTGGATCAAAAAAAAGAAAACATACAACTCACTTTTTTAGCAAGAACAGTTCCCTCAAAATCTGAATTAAATTCTATATCATCAAAGAACATCACAATCAGACCAGCAAGCAATATTGTTTCTTCAGCACAAGAAGCCTTTCTTTCATTGGCACAAAATACAGCTTCTTTAGTTAATGAAAAGCCTTATCTTTCTGTAATACTTTCTCAATGCACTTATGAAAATGATTTGTTCAAAGATGAAAAAGCTCTTTTTTCTTGGTTACTTTCTACAATGGATCAACTTCATAATCAAAAAAAGCAAACTCTAAAACAAGCCCTTTCATGGATTAAAGCTGGTTCAAAAGCTTATTCTGGATTCTCAGTCTTCAGATAATTGCTTGGAGTTTTTATTATTGAGTTTATTTCATCACATATTTATTTAGATTATTCCATTCGTTTATTAGTCAGCTTCTTTTGTGGATTTTTATTAGGTCTAGAAAGAAAAACCAGTTACCAGAGCATTGGAATTAGAACAATTGTTTTAATCAGCATATCTTCAACTTTATTAAGTATTTTATCTTCATATATGTCTACAGCTGGTTTTGGAGATGGGGATTCAACAAGAATTGCCGCCGGTGTTGTTACGGGTATAGGATTTTTAGGAGGAGGTGCAATTCTTCACCAAGGTTTGAATATAAAAGGATTGACCTCAGCTGCAATTATTTTTACAGCAGCCGCAATTGGTTTATGTTGTGGTGCAGGATTATACATTCCTTCAATTATTACATTAGCAATTTGTTTGATTTCATTATTTATATTACAAAAATTTGAACATAAGTTTTTTCCTGCAGAAAAGATTAAAACTTTAAAATTAGAATTAACAAATGACAGTGTTCAAGAAAATAAAATCAGAAAGATTATTACACAAAATGGTATAATCATAAGAGATTTGAATTTCTCTTTTATTGTGGAAAAGAACAAAATCATCTTTGAATATTCTATAAAATGCCCAGATGAAATTGATATATCTTTTATTTCAAATGAACTAATAAAAAAAAAAGGTATATTAAAAGTTTCTTTAGAAAACTAATCTCGATATTTCTATCGAGATTAATCGTTTTTTATTTTACTAGATTAGGATAAACTTCCAATACAGACGAATAAAATTTATTCCAAGCTTGATCCAACGTTATCTCGTTATCATAGTATCCTTTCATGGAATTCATCAAATTCTCTGTTATACCTTGATCATAAGCTGACATATTTGATTTATCAATTGACTTGGCTGAATTAATAAACAGAGCCAAGTGGTTTTGACCACCCAAGAAATCATTTTTATAATCAGAATTAGCTACTTCATACATAGCAGATTCGTTATTTACAAAATCACCAGTTTCTTTAGATATAGATTCCATAACTTCTGTATCACAAGTCAAAGTTAACATTATATCTTTAATCATTGCTAAATTATCAGAACCAGCTGCTCCACAAATCCAAGAACCACCCCATGAAAAACTTTGAGGTCCATTACAAAAAGCCCAATCACCAAAAGAACCATTTCCTACAGTATGAGGTTCATTAGGATTGTCTAAAGAATTGATTAACATTGTGTAATCTATAAACCAAGAAGGGCCAAAATAACCAAAAACCTGTCCGTCTTTACCCATTCCTTTTCCACTTTCCTGCGACCACAAAGAAGCTCTATTATTATATCCTTTATCACTAAAGTCTTTTGTCATCTCTATCCATTTTGTTATTTGAGGATCAATAACAATTGAATTTCCTTTAACCCACTTAGAACTTATATTTGCTGCAAAAGCTCTAAATGAATCATCATATCCAGACAACATGAAATAACCTTTTTCTTTAGCTTTTTCTGCCACATCAGCAAAATCATCCCAATTTGAAAGATACTTCTGTACTGCTTCAGGTTCATCTGTTCCTAAAACTTCTTTAGCATATGAGCGTCTATATATAAATCCAGATGGAGTAGCTTGCCAAGAAACACCTTTCAAGTTTCCTTTGGAATCTGTAATAACATCTTTTGTATATTTATACTGATTAGCTAAATTAGCTTCTGTTAATCCAACCTCTTTCTTAACATCAAGAGCATAAGGCGTATCAACATATTTTTTTACATAATCAATTTCTACAAGAAATAAATCAATTCTATCATCATAAGAAATCGATTCTTGACGTAAAAGAGCTTCATCTAATTTATTTTGATATTCATTATTTTCATTTGGAGTAATAATAAAATTAACTACAACATCTGCAGGAACTTTTGATTGATAATATTTTTCAAAAATTTCTTGAAATTCTGTATTCCAGCAAAAAATATTTAAAACTTTTCCTTCTTTTGCTGAAGAACTTCCACTACCTTTACAAGATACAAAAGAAACAATAATTACTGTAAAAACAAGTGATAAAGCGATTAAAAATTTTTTCATAAATCCTCCAAAATGTTACTACAACGTTGTAGTAACATTATTCCTAAAATCGCGTTTTATCAACCTTAATAAATTAACTAAATTACTTATTTTTTTAGCTTATTTTCTTTTACATGAAACAACTTAGATTTTTTTATATATTTTTTTAACTTGTTAGTTATGTTTTTTCTTATTATAATATACTTGTGTCCGAATTATACGTAGTTGGTACCCCTATAGGAAATTTAGGTGACATTACAATAAGAGCTTTAGAAACTTTTAAAAATGTCGATTTTATTGCATGTGAAGATACTCGCCATACATTACAACTTTTAAATCACTTTGAAATAAAAAAACCGTTGATTTCATGTAGAGCTCAAAATGAGAAATTTGCAGGTGAAAAAATTGTAAAACTTCTTGATGAAGGTCATTCTGTTGCATATGCAAGTGATGCAGGAACTCCAGGAATAAGTGATCCTGGAGCTGTATTAGTTGATATCGTAAGAAAGAACAATCACAAAGTTATACCAATTCCAGGTCCGTCTGCATTTGCTACTTTAACTAGTGTAGTTGGAAGTGGTGGAAAAACTTTAATTTTTGAAGGATTTTTGTCACCAAAACCTGGTAAAAGCAGGAGTAGATTAAAAGAACTTTTAGCAACTGGCG
>CAYFND010000001.1:44117-77179 GCA_964344405.1 uncultured Treponema sp.
AGCTGAAACACTTAATGATGAAAGATTAGAAATGGTAAAAGAAATAGTTAAAAGAATAGATCCTAGTAAAGGTACTATGTTTGCTCAAAATGTTACTTTTGAAAGAAGTAGATTAAAAGAACTTTTAGCAACTGGCGATGCTTTTGTTGTTTACGAATCTCCTTTTAGAATTACTAAACTTTTAACAGATATTTCCGATATTGAAAGTGAAAGAAAAATTGTAGTTGGTAGAGAATTAACTAAACTACATGAAGAAATAATTAGCGGAACTGCTAAAGAAATGATGGATGACTTTTCAAATAGAGAATCCATAAAAGGTGAATTCGCTGTTTTTATTTCAGGAATAAAAAGAATTCAGATTTCTGAAGACTTTACCGATAATAAATAAGAGGGGTAGGATATTATGATGATAGATAAACTTGGTGGAGTAAATCCACTAACTAGCGTACAAAACCTCCGCAAAACTGAGAATACTTCTAAAGTAAGTAATGACTCTGATTCTATTCATGTATCAGACGAAGCTATTGAAAAAGCTGAAGCTTATTATTTACAAAAGATTGCCGATGAAACTCCAGATGTAAGAGCTGATCGGGTTGCTGAAGTAAAAGCTAAAATCAAAGATCCGTCATATTTAAGCGATGCTGTTATTCAATCAACAGCAGAAAAAATTATGACAAGCTTTGGTCTATAAGTCACTTTACTCTATGTAATTTTTATTTCTCGATAAGGCGGAATACTGTAATTCCGTCTTTTTTTTATTTTAGGAAAAACTGATGTCGGATTTTATATTCAAAATTTCACCAAATGTAATATTGGGTTCATATTCTGTTAACAGATTAGGACAATATCTTTTAGAATGGGGAACTCGGTTCATGATAATCATGGATCCAATTCTAAATGAAGTTAAACTTGCGGACAAAATAACAAAAGCACTGGATGATAGAAAAATTGGTTATTTTATTTTTAATGAGATAACTGATGGTTCAAACACAAAAAACATACAAAGAGCGCTTTCTTTAGCAAAAGAAGGACACATTCAAGGTGTAATTGGAATTGGTGGAACAAAAGCTTTAAATATTTCTAGAACAGTTTCTGCCTTATACAACGAAGTTCATGATTTATACACATTCGTTGATGGAGCAGTACCTATTACAAATCCGCTACCTTGTGTTTGTATTCCAACTACATTCAGAACTCCATATATTTTTACATCAGAAATACCATTCACTGATTCTAGAAGCAATGAAGTGAAATTGCTAAAAATTCAAAACAGCGTCTGCAAATTATTATTAATTGATACAAATATGATGGTAACTCTTACAGAAAATCAAAAAGCTACACTTTCAATTGAAGTTCTTTGCATGGCAATTGAAGCTTATATTTCACAAAAGGCAAATTTCTTTAGTGATATGTTTGTAGAAAAAGGCTTGGAGTTATTGTCTTACGCCATGAATGGTTCAAATTCACTTGATATCACAACTCCAGAAGAAGAATTATTATCTCAAGCTGGTTGTTTAATTTCTTTGGCTGCATCAAGTAGTTCCCTTGGCTTATCAACTTTATTGGCATTATCAATAAATTCAAAATATAGACTTAACAAATCTTTGGTGGCTTCAATTCTGTTGCCTTATGCTATGGAAGATGCAGCAAAATTTAAAAGTGCCAAACTGGAAAAACTTGCACACTTAATGAAAATTATTCCAGAGAATGAAGAAAAAGACGAAGCAATCAACTCATTTATTGATTATGTACGTCAATATATGGCAAAAGCAAATCTTCCAACACGTCTAAAAGACTTGCAATTAACAATTGAACAACTATCTTTGTGTGTGGAAAATATAAGCAAAGTTGATATTTTTAGCAAACTACCAAGAAGTATGTCTACAGACGAATTATTTGATTTTATAAAAACGGCGTACTAAAGTGATTGAACCATATAAATTATTTCAACTTGAAAGCGGTCAGAAAAGACGAAAACTTGCATTAACTTTTGGAGCCCTTGAACGCGATATAAACGGCATTGCTGAAAAAGGAACAGAATATTCATTTACAGAAATGCCTAGAAGTGAATATATCAAAAAAATTACTGAAATTTTATTAAAAGACCCAAAATTATCTGATGAAGCAAAAATCGAACTTTCAACTTTATTATCGCAAGAGCCTTTTAATGAACTAAAAGTATGCAATTGTGCCAGAAACCATTTACTCGCAATAATTGGCACTTTCCCTGCCGAATGGGATTTGATTATTGCTCCTCATAAAACTTCCATTCCCGAATCTGGTGTAATTCAAGAAAGAGATTTTTACAAAGGTCTTTATGTTTATGCTGAAGATATTCGTTCACCATTTAATATTGGTTCAATCTTTAGGACTGCAGAAGGTTTGGGAGCAGAAAAAGTTATAATCTCTCCTTTTTGCATTGATCCTAGCCAACCACGCGCTATAAGAAGCGGAATGGGTTGTATTGAAACTCTAAACTGGGAACGAAAGCCTTTAAATGAATTACCAAAAGACATTCCGATTTTTGCATTAGAAACTGGTGGCGAAAATATAGAAACATTTAAGTTTCCAAAAGAAGGAATTTGTATTATTGGTTCTGAAGAATTAGGTGTAAGCCCCGAAGCATTAAAATATGCCACTTATGGAAGAGTTTCCATCCCGATGAAAGGACTAAAAGCTTCTCTTAATGTTGGCGTTGCTTTTGGTATTCTTATGCAAAAATGGGTTGAATCATTAAACAAATAATTATTTTTTGAACTCTGCAATTGTTTGTCTAAGATCACTTTCTGTGAAAATATCAAACATTGATAATAATTTTTTATCAATTTGGTAATATTCAATTAATTTATTATCGAAATAATCCATTAAATCAGCTATATACACAATTAAAGTAGCGAAATAATATTTTTTTGGAGCATTCTCTGGAGTATGATGATTTTTGATTACTTCTTGAATTTTTTCTGATAAATTCCATTTTTTTGCAATAGAACCTCCACAATAACAATGAAAAGAATCATTAAAAAAGTCATTTAGCAAATAATCATCAATTTTATTTTCTTTACAATAATTAACCAAACTCTCTTTCTTTTCTTCTGAAATAGTACTTGTAAAAATTCTTTCCATATCATGAAATAATCCACAAGTATAAATTTCATCTTCTGTTATTTCAGGATTCTCTTTTAACAAGGAAAGCAATTTCTTTGAATATCTAGCTACATTATATGAATGCTCTTTTATGTTCTGCACATATTCAGAATCTTTGTAAATAGAAATTCCTGTATTCTCGTTTGAAAACACATTAAATAAATCTTCACTTTTAAGAATTTGAATAGCTTCTTTTATAGAAATACAATCTTGTTGAACTTTATTTGCTTCTCTTAGTAAAATTAATGAAAGATTTACATCTTTTTCAAATAAATCAATTAATTCTTCATCTGAACAATTTTTCTGATTCAAAAGATTATTTATCTTAATTATACTTTCTTCACTAACAGGTAGTAATTCTTGATTTCTTGTAAATTCCAAAGAAATCTGTTCTAATTTTTTACAAAGATCTTTATTTATTGGAAGAGTTATTCTTGTAATTGTTTCATCATCATTAGTAAATACTTTATAATTCTCTTTAGTCATTCCAACTTTTTGCAACATTAAAATTACAATGATTATTCCTAATCCAGCCCCTTCAGACTGATCAATAACATTTGTTAGAACTTCTTGTACATTATCGTATTTTTTTACACTCTTTATTTTGTCTTGAATTTTTGCATTCTCAAAAGTTGTGAGTTTTGCATTATTCCTAACTTCTAAAAAGATGCTATCTTCTGTTTTTTGGATAATTACTTTAATATAATATCCTTCTTTTTTTTGTTCAGATAAATAATATTCAATATTTGCTAGAGTATCATCTTTAAAAGTTAACATTCCAACATCATAATCAGCCTTATCATTAATGTTCAGATTTTTTTTATGAAAATAAACTCTTTTTGTATTTGCTTTTTTAGCGTTTGTTAGAAGTTCGCCTAAACAGAATTTAACATAACCCAATACATATTCCAAATGACTTTCAGTCAAGTAACTTGCAACAACATCATTAATATAACGTTCCATATTTTTTGGTAATGTATATGTTGTAATCTCTATTGGTAGACTAAATTTAATAGCTGTTTTTATTTTATTGTCATCAATAACATTTAGTAACTCTTCACTTTTCATGATGTTATTTAGTCTATAGTAAAAACTAGAAATTGTAAAACCTTTTCCATTTTATAAGTATTTGTAAATATTTTGATTGACACTTAAAAGTGTTGAAAGTATGATTTTAAAATGAGAAACTTATTAACACCCCAATTGGTAGCAGATTGCATTTCTGGCTATATTTCGCGAAATGCTTTGTGGTCCAACAAAAATGTGTTTATTTACGTAATTGCTAATGAAAAAGCCGGATGTTTTACAAGAAAAAGTCGTTTAATTAAATATGGAAAACTTTTTACTAACGCTATTGAAGAAATAAAATCTATTCCAGTCGTTACAAAAAAAACAGAAACAAAAATATTTTATACAGAATATCCAAATCATGCGTTTGAATTAGCTAATGCAATTGTAACTGAAATTATTGCAACATATAACAAAGATGATGAAAACATAATTGTTACAGCTGGAGGAGACGGAACTAGTCTTGAAGTTCAAAACTCCTTATTACAAACTGCTTTTCAATCTTCACAAAAAGCAGAAGTTATAAAAAATAAAATTACTATTCTTCGATTGCCACTTGGAACAGGAAATGACGGTACTGACGGTCATAAAATTGAAGAAACATTTTCTATTCTAAAAGATAAGCTTCATTTTGCAAATTCAAAAGCTCTAAAAGTTTATTATGAAGGTAATCCAACAAAAGAAAATATTACTGCTTCAAAAAAAGATCCTGAAAAATATTCAGATTCTTTAGTTCCTGCCCCATGGTACTCATTCAATATTGCCAGTGTGGGAATTGACGCCTTTGTTGTTTATATGACAAATAAATTCAAAAAGATAATTCCTTATGATTTTTATAAAATTGCCGTTCCTTTAAGCGGATTAGTTTACGATTTTAATTTCCCTTCTGGAATATCAAAAATTCAACTTTTTGATGAAAATGATGTTCAGATAAAAGAATTCAATCTTCCTTTTGAACTATTGGCTTTTGGTATTTCTGGTCACAGAATGTACGGCGGTGGACACAATATTCTTCCTACAAATGATAACGTTTGTATTGTAAGAAAAGTAAATCTTCCTGAATTGTTATATTATAATCCAAAGTTTATTGATGGTTCATTTAAAGATACAAAACTTTCTAATCTGAATACTGCTCACAAAGTAAAAATCTTTTATGATAAACCGATTTTAGTTCAAACTGATGGCGAACCTAACTTGCTTTGCAAAGAACATTTTCCACTAGTAATTGAAAAAACAGCTCCATATATTAGAATAGTTGAACAAGATTCTATTTCTTTTGATAATGGTTCTGTTATTTCTAAATAACTATTTTTTCCAATAAGCTGGCATAAAGAAGATTAGAATTGTATAAAGTTCTAGTCTTCCAACTAGCATTGCAAAGGAATACCACCATTTTACAAAAGCGGGAATTTCACTGTAATTACAAGCAGGGCCCAGATTCCCAAAACCTGGACCAATATTTCCTACCATAGAAAGCGAACCTGTTAATGATGTCCAGATATCTAAA
Organism: uncultured Treponema sp.; assembly: GCA_964344405.1. GTDB lineage: Bacteria > Spirochaetota > Spirochaetia > Treponematales > Treponemataceae > Treponema_D. Next base: position 49,837 of record CAYFND010000001.1, read on the forward strand.
TTGCCCAAACATCCTACAAACGTTGTAATCAACACAAAACAAAAATACAACATAATAAAACAAGCAACATTAAAAACAACCTTTTTACTACCAATTGTATTATTCATTCTGATACTAAAAACTCCGTGTGGATGAAGCATTTTTTTCGTTTCATTATTTATTTGTTTTCCAAGAACTACCCATCTTACAACTTTAATTCCTCCAGCAGTGGAACCAGACGAACCACCAATAAAATAAAGAAGGAATAAAATAGATTGAGCACTAAACGGCCATTTCAAAAAATCCGCTGTAGAAAAACCTGTTGTTGTTAAAATTGAAACTACTTGAAAAGAAGAGTAGCGTAATGAATTAAAAAAGCCACCATAAGTTGATATACAACAAATTGTAGTAACCAAAATGGCAATTATTGTAATTGCTATATAAACTTTTAATTCTGAATTATTCTTAATATCATTATATTTTCTTACAAAAAGATAGAAGAAGAGGCTAAAGTTAATTCCTGCCAAAAACATAAAAACTGTACATATAACTTCTATTGGAACAGAATTAAACGCCCCAACACTTGCATTTCTTGTTGAAAATCCACCCGTTCCTAAAGTTGCAAACGCGTGTGCTAAAGCTTCTGTAAAATTCATTCCAGCAAACATTAGAAGTATTGTCTGCAATGCTGTAAGAGAAGCATAAATAACCCACAAAACTTTAGCAGTTGTAGTTATCCTTGCTGTTACTTTTCCTTTCTCTGGACCTGTTGTTTCTGCCTTTATCAATTGAAATCCACCAACTCCTAAAAGAGGCAAAATGGCAACAGTTAGTGTTACAATTCCCATTCCACCAAGCCAGTGCATTTCACAACGCCAAATATTAATTGACCACGGTAAGATTTCAATATTAGAACAGATTGTCGCTCCTGTTGTTGTAAATCCGCTGACACTTTCAAAAAAAGCATCTGTAAAACTAGGAACAGAATTACTAAAATACAAGGGAATAGCACCCAACAAACTTGTAAAAATCCAAGCTGACGCTACAACAATATAAGTTTGTTTAATACTCAGATTTATCTTTTTCTTTAACAAAGGAAGATTTATTAGTAAAGCAATCGCAATACAAATCAACATTGGAATTAGAAAGGACATCAAAGCCTGATTTTCATTATAATAAAGAGCAAATCCCACAGGAATTATAAAAGTAACTCCAATAATTCCCAGTAAAATTGAAATTATTCGTAATAAAGTTAAAATCATCAAATTCACCTTAAACCTTATTAACTGCCACTGAACAAAGACAATATTTTTTTACTTTCATTTGACTGAGAAATTAAAACAATATGATCCCCGGCGTACAATTGAGTGTTTCCTGTTGCTATTTCAAAAAGAGCTGCATCACTTGATTTTTTTAGCAACACCAAAAACTCACCTTGATTTGAAACTTCCCGCAATAATTTTCCAGAAACCTTTGATTTTGGCGTTACAATACATTCAACTATCTCTAAGTCACCATTCGTTACAGTATGAATTTCTTTAACTGATTTTCCACGTAGGTGGCTCATAATTGAATCAACAACGCAATCACGTAATGGAATAGAAACGTCAATACCAAGTTTCTGTGCAATTGATGTAAAGGCAGAACTTGTTACAAGACTAATTGTTTGTTTTACACCCAAAGATTCAAGATATGCTGCCAAAACCATATTCAATTCATGATTATGCGTTATGCAAACAGCTAAATCAAATGAAGGAATACCTTCTTCTTTTAAAAAGCTTTCATCTGAAGCATCAGCCCTAAAAACTCTTGTATCTGGAAATTTTTCACTGGCATTTTTTGCTAAAGTTTCATCACTATCAATAATTACTATATCTTGAGATTTTTTATTTGAAATATCTGAGAGAAAGTTCTTAAAAGTAACTTTCTTTTGAGGTTTTATAATTTTTTCTGCTACGATTGAACCTATTCTACCAGCTCCAATCAAAGCAATTTTTCTAAGTACTTTTTGTTCAGAGCCACAAATTTCAAGCATTTTTTGAATATCTTTTTTTGAAATTAAAACACCAAGAATGCTATCTGATGTAATAACTGTATTTCCTGAAGGTAAAGAGGATTTACCTTCTTTTTCTATGTATGTAACAAGAAAATGTATATTTGTTAGATTTCTTGAATTACGCAAAGAACATCCATCTATTGGACTTCCTTTTTCAACTTTTATTCTTGCTATTTCCAAGTCGGAACTGTCGAATGTTAGAACATTTCCAACAGCGCCATTTTCTATTGATTGAACAATTGCATCCGCGGCTTCAACATCAGGATGAATCATATAGTCTATGCCATATAAAGGTCTATGTTTTCCGCTAAAGTTTCCTGCGTGCTTCAATTCGGCAGCAGCAGTGTTCACGTAATATGCGTAATTTCTAACACGTGCAATTTTTAATATATCTGGATAAACAGCTTCAACTAAAGAACACGTAATCATGTTTACTTCATCAGAAGAAGTTACACAAACAAGAGCATCAGCTTTTGCTATGCCAACATCTTCCAATGTTTCAAGATTATTTCCATCAGCACAAATAACAGTACAATCAAGTTGATTAACTACGTGTCTGACATTTTCTTCATCATTATCAATTAGTGAAACTTGATTTTTTTCATTAATTAGATTTCTTGCAAGTTGAATACCGGTAAAACCCGCACCTACAATCACAATTCTCATAAAAAAAATTATACAAGAATGTGATTGTTTAAGCAAACAATGATAAAGCTAATAAATTAATCTTTTAATAATTTGGACTTTTTATTGTTTCCAATGTAAATTCCAACAAAAACTACAGTACAAACAATTGTTGTTGCAATTGATTCAAGAATTGCATTAAAAGATAAGGCTCCAATCAAGGCAAAGTATCCAATTCCGTTCATTGCAGCTTTTACATCTGCACCTTTGAAAATATAGATACATCCAATAACTAATAATGTATGAGCTAAAGTTCCCACAAAACCTGTAACACCTGCAGAAACCGATTTTGGCATTTTTGGAATTAAATTCATCAATTTCCAAACTACCCAGGCAACTACAGCAAATAACATTCTTGGAAGAACAGAGCATAATGGATTTACAAAAAGCGGATCCAACACACCACTAGGACTCATTGCTGCTTGAATTAGTGATAAGATGCCAAAAACTGCACCCACAAAAACACCATAAGGTAAACCTGCTAACAAAATAACTAATACTACAGGAATTTGTAATATTGTTATTGAAGCTGTTGCTCCAATTGGAATTAATCCTAATTTTGTTATACCCAAAACGATAACCAACGCACTCATTGCACCAGTTAAGGCCAATTTTCTGTTTGTTTCTTTTCCCATATATATACCTCACTGGATTCTTTATATATTATGTTTCTTTTTTAATCAAGATTTATAATGACATATTTTTAATTATTGTCATCTACTCCATATCCAAAAAGAGCAAAATCACCCTTGCAAGGATCATCCGGCCAGATTTGCCTCATCTTCTCACTTAGTTCCATTGCTGTTTTTCTATCTGCTTTACTTTTCTCTAAAATTATTTCCATTTTTATTGATTCTTGAATTACATGAGTATCAAGCGGAAGTAATAAATTCCGCTTATCGTACCAAGTCCAAATTCCAATATCAACAGGAGAATTATCTCTTACCATCCAACGAACAAACATATTTACTCTTTTATTCGCCGTATTTTTTCCATGAGGAATAATCTTGCTTTTAAACAAAGATGAAATCAAATCAGATAAATAAACACTAGAATTCTCTTTAATGCTTTCTTCATACTTCTCTTGAACAAATTCACCCAAAGTATTTCCATTTTTAATAATTTGCTGCAATTCACCAAAAAGTTGTATGAAATCCGAATATGAATAAAACCTGTAAAATTTTTTCTCATTTGAATCTTGAACACCGCAAACTGTCAGACTATTAAATTCTTTTTGATAAATTCCACTTTTTATCCAGTCATATATTCCGTTATGTTTGTCTGCAAGAGTTAATATTTGTTTGATTTTTGGAATAAACTGAGAACGACTTCCAAATGACAAAAGAGAGGCGATAAAAGAAGCTATTTCTATATCTCTTGTTTCTGAATACCATCTTAAAAACTGACTTGGATCATCATTCAAAAAATCCTTTGTTTCATATTTATCAGCTAGTTCTTTTAATCTTTTTATTAATTCTTCAGTCATCTATCTTCTTCATAAAAAAAACCGATACATGATTTACATATATCGGTTTGATTGTTTTTATTTATTAAATAAATCTGTTGTCTTCAACCATTGTGCAACAGCTGTAGCTTCTTTATCAAGAGCTCTATCATCCATTACAAAATCACTCATCTTTCTAACTTCAGCATGAACTTTTTGTGTAAATGAACTGAAATCCTCTTTACCGCAAAGATCAACACCTTGCATAGCTGCTAATAAGTGTGTAGCAAACTGTAGATAAACTAAATCAATTTGTTCAGCAAACTTTCTTGCAGAAATAGTTCCCATAGAAACTTTATCTTGATTCAAAGCTTCTGTTGGACTTGATGTAACGCTTATTGGGTAACAATAGCTTTGAACTTCACCACGAATAGCAGAAATTGTAATTTGAGCGGCCTTAAATCCCAATCTTAAACCAGCACGAGGATCATCATCATCTGTATAAGGAATTAAGTTTTCTGTTAAACCGTTGAATTTACCATCAATAATAACTTCAGCCTGTTTATCAGATAAATCAGAAATGTTAGCCAAAGCTGTTCTCATATAATCACAAGCTGCACAAATGTGTCCACCGTAGAAGTTTCCTGTGTTGTATAGTCTTCCTTCTTCAATGTCTACTAATGGATTATCATTTGCTGAATTCAATTCTTCTGTAATCCAATCATGGGCTACACTTAAAGTATCACGATAAACACCATTAATCTGAGGAGCGCATCTGATAGAATATCTGTCCTGAATCTTATTCTCTTGTTTCTTAAAACCTTTTCCATCAAGAGCTTCAATTTGAGACTTTAAGAATTCTTCATATTTGTAAACTCTTTTTGAATCTTTGATAATATTATAAACATAAGCTGCACTTGCACTTTGTCCCTTATGATTCTTCCAAGCACTAACTGGTGCAACAAAAGGAGTATCTTTTCCATGAGTGATTTCTGATGTTACAGCTGTTAAGAAGTCAGAAATTTTTGCAAGTCTTTCAGCTTTTTTCCAAGCCAATGAAGCAACTGCTGTCATAACACTAGTTCCGTTCATGATAGCTAATCCTTCTTTTGCTTCCAAAGGAAGAGGAGTTATACCTTCTGCTTTAAAAGCTTCCATTGTTGGAACAACTTTACCTTTGTAATAAACTTCTCTTTGTCCCATAACGGCAGCACCAAGATATGAAAGTGGAGTTAAATCTCCAGATGCACCTACAGAACCAAGCTGAGGGATTACAGGAATAATATCTTTGTTTAACAAAGTAACTAACATTTTTGCAAGTTCTGTTCTAATTGCAGAATGACCTTCTTTTACATTTCCGTTCAATCTACATAAAACAACTGCTCTTCCTGTTTCTCTATCAAATTTTTGACCTAATCCGATTCCGTGATAAGTTACAATAGTTCTTTGTAATTCTCCAGCTTTTTCAACACTAATTTGATTTCCGCAAGAATCACCAAAATCTGTTGTAACACCATAAGTTGGAACACCAGTTTGAATGTAATCAATTAAAAACTTTCTAGATCTCTCTAATACATCCCAGAACTTCTTATCAGATGGTAATTGAATTTCCTCATTTTTATATGCTACATCACATACATCTTCAATTGTTAATTTTTCGCCACAAATTGTCTTCATAACTTCCTCACTATTTATTATTTTTCTTTATTTAAAAACTTTTTAAATCTTTTTGAACAGGCTCTGATGTTACATCAATTCCCAACTTTTTGAATATTTTTTTATCAACTTCAGAAAGCATAACTGTTGTATGAACTTGACATCCTTTTAGTTCTGGCAATTTTTCTATTGCCTTTCTTGCATTCTCATTCTCTGTTGATAAAGTTGCCAAAGTTACAAGAATTTCATCTGTATGCAATCTTGGATTTTTACCTCTTAAATAAGTAACTTTCATTTTTTGAATTGGTTCAATCACACTAGCTGGAATTATTTTTACAGAATGATCAATTCCTGCAAGATATTTTAGAGCATTAACTAATAACGCAGCACTGATTCCCATTAATGATGATTTTTCTGATGTAATGATTTTTCCATCTTCTAATTCTATTGCAGCACAAGAAACACCTGATTTCGCAGCTCGTTCCTTAGCGGCAACTGTTACTTTTCGTTCACTAGTAAGAATCTTTGATTGACTCATCAACAATTCCAACTTATAAACTTCATTTTCATTACATTTATTTATTGCCAATCTGCACAGAGCATCATAATATCTTCTAATAATTTCTTGTCTACTTGCTTGTGAACAAACTTCATCATCAATAATACAATAACCCGCCATATTAACACCCATATCAGTAGGTGATTTATATGGATTCTCGTTGTAAATACCTTCAAAAATAGCATTTAAAACAGGGAATATTTCTATATCTCGATTATAGTTTACTGTTGTTTTTCCATAAGCTTCCAAATGGAATGGGTCAATCATGTTTACATCATTCAAATCAGCTGTTGCAGCTTCGTAAGCAAGATTTACAGGATGTTTTAGTGGGAGATTCCAAATTGGGAATGTTTCAAATTTGGCATAACCGGCTTTTATACCGCGTTTATTTTCTTGATAGAGTTGGCTTAAACAAGTAGCCATTTTACCACTACCAGGACCCGGTGCTGTAACAACAACCAAAGGTCTTGTAGTTTTGATGTAGTCATTTCTTCCATAACCTTCATCACTATCAATCAATTCAACATTAGAAGGATAACCTTCAATTTTATAATGAATATATGTTGTTATATTCATTTTTTCTAGTTTTCGTTTAAAATCGTCAGCTGTTGGCTGCCCACTATAATGAGTGATTACAACACTACCAACAAAAAGTCCTCTGTTTTGAAATTCATCTCGAAGCCGAATAACATCCATGTCATAAGAAATACCTAAATCACCACGAATCTTATTCTTTTCAATATCAATAGCACTAATTACTATGACAATTTCAGCATATTCTGACAATTGCATCAGCATTTTTAATTTGCTATCAGGCTCAAATCCTGGTAAAACTCTTGATGCATGATAATCATCAAATAGTTTTCCACCAAATTCCAAATACAACTTATCACCGAACTTAGAAATTCTTTCCTTAATATGTTCAGATTGTAATTTTATATACTTTTCGTTATCAAATCCAACACGCATAATCCGTTGATAATATCACTTTGTTGCAATTCACTCAATAATGAGCAGGCAAAAACTAATCATGCCATTTCTTGAAAATAATTGATGTATTTACACCACCAAATGCAAAATTGTTTGACATTACGTATTCAGCATCAATATTTCTACCTTTGCCTGTAATATAATCAAGTGGTGCACATTCTGGATCAACATCTACAAGATTTACATTAGGATGGAACCAACCTTCATTCATCATATTGATAGTAAGCCAGCTTTCAACACAACCACAAGCACCAAGAATATGACCAATGTAGCTTTTTGTTGAACTGATAGGAATTGCTCTATTGAACACTTTATAAACAGCCTGACTTTCAGAAATATCTCCGTGTGGAGTTGCAGTTCCATGAGCATTAATATATTTGATATCATCTTTTGAACAACCAGCATCAGCAATGGCCATTTCCAAAGCTTCTGCTTGAGTTTCTGCATTTGGGCTTGTGATATGAGTTCCATCAGCATTAGTTGCAAAACCAGCTATTTCTGCATAGATTTTTGCTCCTCTTTTTACTGCGTGCTCCATATCTTCAAGAATTAGAGTTCCAGCTCCTTCACCAATAACCAAACCGTCTCTGTTTTTATCCCAGCATTTTGGTGTTAATTCAGGAGTTTTATTCATACAACTAGTTGCACCCAATGTATCAAAAATTGCCGCATCTGGAGCAGACAATTCTTCTGAACCACCAGCAATCATTATTTCCTGTCTTCCATCTGCAATTGCTTCATAAGCATATCCAATAGCCTGACTTCCAGAAGTACAAGCTGTATCAGTTACAATAATTCTTCCTCTAATTTGATAATAAACAGACAAGTTACAAGCACTTGTTTGAGGCATAGCTTTAATATATGTTTGAGAATTTAATCCAGATGAATCTCCAGTTCTCATCATTTCTGACAACTCAGAAATAGCATCCATACTTCCCATACAAGTTCCATATGCAATACCAGTTCTTCCGTTCTTTAATTCATCAACAACATCAGCATCTTCTTTTAAGAAACCAGCCATTTTTAAAGCATCTTCTGTAGAAACCAAAGAAAGAAGGGCAACTCTTCCCATTCCTCTAACTTTTTTTCTAGGATAAGTTGGTAATTCACCATCATAAGGACATGCCATTCTAGTATTCATTTTACTAAAACGTTCCCATTCAGACATATATCTTATTTTATTTTTGCATAATTTTAGATTTTCATAAGCAGTCTGCCAATCTCTACCAAGTGCAGAAAGCATTCCACCACCAGTTACTACGACTCTTCTTTTTCCATTAGGTTTTGTAAATATCATTGCATACCACCATTTACTGTTATAACTTGTCTTGTAATATAAGCTGCTGCTTCAGAAAGCAAGAATACTGCCAATCCAGCAATTTCTTCAGGCTTTCCGGCTCTCTTCATAGGAATTGTACTCATAATCATTTCATATACAGCAGGATCAATTGCCTTTGTCATTTCTGTTTCAATTACACCTGGAGCAATACAGTTTACTGTAACACCACGACCAGCTAGTTCCACAGCTAAAGCTTTTGTTGCACCAATAATTCCAGCCTTACTAGCACTATAGTTAGTTTGACCTCTGTTTCCACTGATTCCGCTTACAGAAGAAATTGTAATAATTCTTCCTCCACGTTTATTTTTTCTACTTGCTAAAGGCATAACCAAAGGACTTAAAACATTGTAGAAACTGTCAAGATTTGTATGAATAACAGAATCCCAATCGTCACCAGATAATGCAACAAAAGTATTATCTCTTGTAATTCCAGCATTATTGATAATTCCCCAGAGTAGACCTTGTTTTTCAGTCATTTCTGTTAATTTAGCTTTACAATCATCACGATTTGAAATATCAAACTGAATAATTTCGCCTTTTCCACCATTATCAACAATTTGTTTTAATGTATCTTCAGCTTTAGCTTTATTTCCATTGTAGTGACAAATAACATAATATCCAGCTTTAGCTACTTCAATTGCAATAGCTTTACCAATTCCACCACTTGCACCAGTTACCAAAACTTTCTTTTCTTCAGTATTTTCCATTTTTCACACCTTTAATCTTTAAATAAGTTATGAATATCTTCTGTTTCCATAACAGAAATTTTTGCAGTTACACAAGGTTCTTTATCACCTTTTTCTGCATATAAACTACAAATATATCTATATATATGATTTTCTTCATCTCTGAAGTCTTCATTTATTTTCATTTGTATTGTATTACCATTTTTTAAAAATCCAACAGATGATTTAAATTCCATTACACTTAAAATAAATCCTGGTAAAGGAGATCTTCCCTTTTCTGTATTTGTAATACCTGTTAATGCAGAAATTCCCTGAGCCATAAACTCAAAGCCTGCCCAACTTGGAACACCATCATATTCTTCTTCATAAAAAATACAGTCTTTTGTTATATCATATTCGCTTGTTATTGTATGATTAGTACTATCATGTTGTGTCACTCTTGATAATAGAAACATTTTACCTTTATGAGGAAGCATCCATATTAAATCATCATGCTCTATTAGTTGTGGTATTTTTCTTATTTCACTACCCATTTGTTTCTCCACTTAATTAATTCCTATTACCAAGCTAGCGTTTGCTCCACCAAAAGCAAAAGAATTTGACAAACATTTCTTTATTTCTTTTTTACTCAATTCACACTTTTTGTTATCAATAATACTTATTATAGGTAAATCAGGATCTTGTTCTCCATCCCAAACTTGCAATGGTAATTCTATATTATCAGTTTTTCCTTTATTTTTTACAAGTGCCTCATAACAAATAGCAAGTTCCAATGCTGCGGAAGCGCCCAAAGTGTGCCCTGTTATAGCTTTTGTTGTGCTAACAGGAACATTTTCACCATTAAAAACAATGTTTATTGCCTTTGCTTCCATGGAATCATTAAATTTTGTACCAGTTCCATGCATATTTATATAATCAATTTCTTTTGATTGCAAACAAGACATTTCCAATGCTTTTTTCATAGCTATTTCTGCACCTTTTCCCGAAGGATCTGGCGAAGTCATATGATAAGCATCAGCACTTTCACCCCAGCCTAATAATCGAACATCATAATCACTAACTTTTTCTTTTGTTAATACAAAAAAAGCAGCAGCTTCCCCTAAAGTGATTCCATGTCTGTTCTTACTAAATGGATTTGTTATTTCATTTGAAATTGCTTCTAAAGAATTAAAACCTAACAATGTTGTATCAGAAGCAATATCAACACCACCGGCAATTACTGCATCAACCAAGTCTGCTTTCAACATTTCGGCAGCTTTTATAATTGCGCCTGCACTTGATGAACAAGCTGTACTAAAAGCACAAGAAGAACCTGTTATTTCATATTTTTCAGAAATAAAAGTGGCAACATAATCAGCACCTTGCATTTCTATTGAATAATCTTTGCTAAACATTCCATCTGCAAAGTATTCTCTGTGACCTGCCAAAGAAAACTCAGTTCCATTGTCACAAGAACCTACACAAACACCAATTCGAGAAGCTCCATACTTCTTTTTAACAGATTCAATGACGTCACTTATTTGATTCAAAGCTTGTTCTTCAATACGAATAATCCTCATATCGAATCTACCAGTTGAATTTTTTATTTTGTCATCATCAATTCTGGCGGCAAAAAACTCTTCACCTGAAACAGCAACTACTTTCTTTATTCCTTTTTGATTCTGACTTTTTACAGAATTCCACAATTCTTGAATAGAATCACCGGCAGCACAAAATACGCCAGGATTTGATAAAAAGATTTGAGTATCATTCATTATTCACTCTCCAACAGAGTATACTCATAGCCTCTTAAATTATTAACTATTTTACATTCATTTTCAGTTTTTATTATTTCAGAAATACACTTATCTTTATCCATGATTTTCCTACTTTCAGTAGAACCATTATTTTCTACAACTAAAGACAATCCCACATTAGATAATGTTTCTTCTACAATAACTGGTTTATAAAATGCAAACTGTATATCTGCAATAATGTATTCAGCTTTTAATGCTTTTGGAAAAACAGCAGAATCAAGAACAGCGGATTTTCCATCATATGATAAACTTCCCATATCTGTTCCAAGGTCATTCATTATAGAAATAAAAATGCCAGTTTCATCTGCACGAATAAAAGCAAGCATTGAAAAAGATTGTTTTCCAAAACTTGCATTTAATAATTGAAGAGAATCGATATTGTTTTCTATTCCTTCTGGTGAAATTAATTCAACTTTTTTTGAATTGGTTACATAAACTGGAGAAAGAGAATTTGAATTATTAATGCTTGCACATGACAAAACTAAAAAACAAGTCAAAATAACAAAAAAAGATAAAAAGAGCTTAATAATTTTTTTCATAAATATCTCACATTGTAAATTTTATACTTTCTTTTGTCAAATGAAAGCATTTTTCGCATTTATTACTAAACTACGACCTATCGTAGAAAAATGAACTAATATATGCAGTTGTTAAGCCTAAGAAAATAGATAAACCCATCAAGTGAACAGGTTTAAATGAACTTAACGCCAAAGCACCAAAAGAAATTACTGTTGTAATAAATGAAAGCATTATTGCAAATGGTTCCAATTTAGCACCTTTTTCTTTCTTATTCTCATTTTCCATCATATAGATAATATAATCCAGTCCTAATCCAAACACCAAAATCAATCCTGTAATAGAGAAGAATTCCAGATTAGTTTTTGTTAATGCAAAAACCGCAACTGTTACAAGAATAATCATAAATGGAATAGAGATTATTTTAAGAGTTTGTTTTAGCTTATAGAATAATTTTAAAACAACAAACATTATTACATATGCAATTAGGAAGAACTTTAGAATCATGATTGTCAATTTATCCAAATCATCACCCATATCTGCCATTTTATTTACAAAGTAAATATTTCCATCTTCACTTAATTTTCTATACGCATCAGAATCAACTATTGTACTAGGTAGAACGATTGAATAGTAATTGTCATTGATTTTTCCCAACCACGCAGAAGAAATTGAATTCATCAAAAATTCTGGAATATTTCCTTCTGAAATTGAAATATAATCATTTTCAGATTTAGCAAAATCTGCTCTTAATTTTTCTGCATAAGAAGGATCATAACCCAAAGATTCCAATTGATAATCAGCTAATTCCAAAAGTTTTGCACTTGCTTCTCTTGATTTTTTCTGAGCTTGAATAGAAGGAATAAACAATGAAGTTCCCAAATATCCAGCTTTTCCTTGATTTATTGCATCAAGTTCTTTTGTCAGTTTTTCTTCATTCTTCAAAACTTCTTCTTCTGAAGAACCCATAATTATGAACCAACCAGTTGGATTATATTGTAAGACTTTTCCTGATTCAATTTCATCGTCAAGAAGCCTACCTTCCATTTTATACAAACTTATTACATTGTTTTCAATTTTTACATTTTTTCTACAAATAAAAATTATAACTACAGAAGCCACACAAATTGTTGTTATTACAATTCTTCCAGCAAACTTCTTATAACCAGCCGGTTTTACTTTTATTTTATCCAACAAAGCAATGTTTCGCTTTTCTTCTTTTGGTAATGGAATGTAAGGGTAGATAGCAATTGTTGTTAAGAATGAACTTATCAATCCAAATACACTAAATACTGACATTTGTTTTAACAAATTGAATGGAGCAAACAAAAGAATCGCAAAACATAAAACTGATGAAATAATCGCCATGATTAGGCCAGGAAGCAAAACATTTCTAATTTCTTTTCCGGTCTTAACATCTTTATTTGCAGTCCAATGAGTAAAATAATGCAAACTATAATCTATACAAGAACCTATTAACGAAGTTCCAAATACTAGAGTTAAAATATGCATCTTTTTGAAAATACTTAAAGTGATTAAAACAGCTGTTAAAATTGAAATTAATATTGAACCAACAGAATATAAAATTGGTTTTCCAGTTTTGAAAACTAACAAAAGAATGATTATTACTGCAGATAATGAAATAACTGAAATTATTGTAATTTCTCTTGATGCAGAATTTGAACTTTGATGACTATGGAAAGGAGTTCCAGAATAAATGAAAGTAGTTCCGTCGTTTTCCAAAGGAGTACAAACTTTATAAATCTCAGAAACACCGTTATTACTACTTGCAAGTGCCGCACCTTTCTTACTCAAAACACCGCGAATCATTATGTACCAATTTCCATCTTTATTTGAGGCAAGAACACCATCTTTTACAGACATTGCTGTTCCTGAACTCTGAACGGCATTTAAGTACTTATTTAATCCAGCTTCTGTTAACATGAACGGGTCAGTATCAAGATTGTCCAACGGTAACATATTAAACGAACCATAAGCTTGGGCAAGCGCATTTTGTGAATACTCTTCAGCTCCACCATTTATAATTTTATTTGAAGTTTCTTCATCAAGTAAATTCCAGCGATATTTATAAATATAATCAGTTACGCTAGAAACAGCAGTCATATCATTATAGAGAGATACTGAAGTAAAATTTGAACTATTTTCGATTGAATTATATACAGTTACAGCATCTTCCTTAGCTTTTGCAAAATCTTCATTTTTTACTAAAACAAAAACATTCTGCCCAGTTAATTCAGTAACTTTTTCATCAGCAGCCTTTATTGAATCAGAAACAAAAGATTTTGGAAACATATTGAACAAATCTGCATCTATAGCAATTTTTCCTCTTTGTGATAAAAAGACAATTCCAAAAAAGAGAACTATAGCTAAATGATAAATCAGCCATATTGCTAGAAAATGTTTATTTTCAAGTTTATTTAGATACGAAGTTAGCTTTTTCATCTGCTGACAACTCCTTTGGATACTTTTGATTTGTAAATGTATAAGTGATTGAATTATCAGAAGCTTCAGTCATTACTATTTCGTCAATTGAACAAATTGAATTTGAATTACTTCCAATTAAAGTTAATGATTTTAAAACAGAAGCTACAGTTGAATCTTTTGGTGTTAGAATCAATTCCCAATTACCACTTCCTTTATCAGAGAAGTCTGTTTTGAAATTTGAAGATAATTTTTCTGCATCGTTAGAAAAAACAGCAGAAAGCGTTTGTGCAATACTTGTGAATATTTGATTATCAGAAGCATCAATTACAGTTTTTGTACCATTAGCCGCTGTTTGAATAACAAATGTTTCTCCAACAGCTAAAGTTGAAGGAAATGGTTTTAAAGTTTTCCACATAATTCCTTCAAGACTAAAAATATACACACCATTAGATTTTAATGATCTATTAACAGATTTGATTAATTTTGTCTGAACAAAATCTCCAGTGGTGTTTGGATGTTCAGCTAATTTTTTACATACTGAATCCATTGTTAAATCTTCAGCAAAAAGTCCTGCTGAAATAACAAAACCAAAAAAAGCTATCAATCCTAATTTAAAATGTTTTTTCATAAATACCTTTCTTAAAAATATATAAATTTAAACTAAAAAGAAATATAAATAATTACTACGTATAAAATATAACAAATAATTACTTAATTACTTCTTCCACTTTTTTAATAAATGATGTTGGACAAACAAATTCCGATTGATTTGTTACCATATTTAATGCCATCTGTTTAGATTCAGCCCTTGTAGTTAATTCACCTTTTTCATTAAATATTTCATATTGAATTCTAATTCGATTTTCATATTCAAGTAGATTTGAACGGATAACAGCTTTTTCACCAAAAACCAACGATTTCACATATTTTATGCTTAATTCAATAACAGGAAAAGCATATTTTTCTGCTATCATTTTCTTGTATCCATATCCAATTTTATCAAGTAAAGCACAACGACCAATTTCCATATACTTTACATAGTTTCCATGCCAAACAATTTGCATAGAATCCACATCAAAAAACTCTACATCAAATTCTTTATCAACAGAAAACAAAACTTTTTCTTTTTTTCTACTTATCATTTTTTAACCAAAAATTAAAAAAATTATACCATTGATAAGGATACGAAACACAGTGTCTTTCAAGATTCTTTACGTATTTTTCACATAACAAATCTATTTTGCTTTCTCTTTCTTTTCTTGGACAATTAAAATCTATATCAACTTTTTCAACACTCAATTTCTGCTTTGAAGAAAATACTGTTGATTTATCACGAATTCCATACATAAAGTAAACAGGAGCCTTAATTAAAGCAGCAACTAAAAAAGTTCCATACGGAAACCATGCAGTTTCACCCAAAAAGCTTTTTTCAATTACTCTTTCTCTTGATTGAGCCGAACTTCTATCTCCTGCAAGAACAACTAAACCACCTTGTTCCACTGTATCAATCATAACTTCAATTGTTTCTGGAGTTATTTCTGTAGGATCAATTAAATTTAATTCAGCTTTTGGATTTATCATCATTAATGTTTGATTAAACTGCGCCGTAGCTTTTTTTGACATAATTGCAGTTATAGGCACAAATCTAGAAACACCAGTTTCACCAGAACTAGAAAGACTTCTCAACAATTCCATATTACCAAGATGTGAACTAATAACAACTGCGCCTTTTTTTTGATTCAATTCGCTAACTAATGTCTTTACATCATCATCTTGAAAAATAATTTCATTAAAGTTGATTTTACCAATCCAACCTTCAATTTTTTCTAGGACACACAATGCAAAAGAAACAATTTGACTATATGAACTTATTCTTTTTGGAGATAATCCATTTGTATATTCTAATAATCTTTTTTGATATAACTTAGTTTCTTCTCTCGCACGTTTTGAACTTATAAAATAGAAAAACCCAACAGGATAAACAAGAATCCTAACTACACACTTTGGAATATGTTTAAACAGCCACCACAAAAGTAAAACTGATTTATTTGATTTTATAACTTCTTTTTCATCAGCCCAATGAAGTTGTGTCTCTTCCATAAACAATAATTTTCCTTTTTATATCTTTTTGAATTTTCTAAATAGCAAAATAGGACTTCTAAAAAACATTTCTATACATAATCTTGTATACGTAAAAGAAATCCTCATATTATCACGAACTACTCTAAAGTTAGAAACGCCATCTACTGGATAAACTATTTTTACAGATTCAGAAATAACAGGAACACCCATCCAGAATAAATGAACTAATATATCAACATCGTAAGCCATTCGACTATCAATGTATATACGCCTATTTATTAATTTCATGTACGGTTTAACAGGATAAATTCTATATCCAATTAAAGCATCTTTGATTTCTGTAGATAAAGTTACAATGTGAATCCACATATTGGCAATTTTTCTACCATTAACACGTCTCTTTGGTGCTGTTTTATCATATTCTGGATAACCACAAATAATTGCGTTTGGATTCTTTTTTGATAATTCAAAAAAAACAGGAATTTTTGAAGCATCATGCTGTCCATCTGAATCAATTTGAAAAATATGAGTTATTCCAAGCTCATTGGCTTTTTTAACTCCAGCAATCATTGCTTTACCTTTTCCACCATTTTTTTTACAAGTTACCAAAACAGTTGAATGATATTTTTCATTAACAGCAGTTATAAAATCTTTGTTTTTCTGATCATTTCCATCATCAACAAGAATTATCGGACATTCATACGGAAGAAGATTTTGAACAACCCCTTCTAATGCAGAGCCATGATTATATATTGGAATTACAAAACCTATATTCATAGAAACACTCAAAATTTATTTATTCACTTAATACAGAAAAAGAACCAGACGAGTATGTTTTTTCCTTTTTAACTGCATCCATCAATTCAAACTGAACAGTTTTTTTCTCTACTTTATAACTCAAATTCAACAAAACAGTTGTCTCAGGTCTAATTGGAGCTGAAAATTTAATTCTTTTAATATTTGGAACATATCTTTGAGTTTTAAAATATTTTTTTGAAAATCTTGTGATTAGTTCAAATTGTGCAACTGCTGGCAATAACTTGTATTCAGGAAAATGTCCGTCAAAGAAATCACTTGTTTCTGGAATTTTGAATTCCAAAACTATTTGATTATCACTTGCAGATACTATTTCTTCATTTTCAATTGCGTGTAAATTTTCACTCATTTTTATTCCTTGTTCTCAAAAAGTGCTTGAATTTCTAATTTATGTTTTTTACCTTGAACATCAACTGGTAACTTTTCCAAGAATCGCCATTTTTTTGGTAAAACTACATTTTCAAAATATTTCAATAAAAAGTCATGAAAATATCTATTTATTAGAAATTTTTCTGTATCTTTAAATTGTTCTTTTCCTTTTTCATTCAAAACAATTGCAGCTGCTAAATATTGACGAACATCATTCATCATTGCAACAACTTTAACATCTTCAATTAAACCAGTTTCAAGTAATCTGTTTTCAATTTCTGTCATTGAAATTCTTTTCTCTTCAATCT
This sequence comes from uncultured Treponema sp., assembly GCA_964344405.1. Lineage (GTDB taxonomy): Bacteria > Spirochaetota > Spirochaetia > Treponematales > Treponemataceae > Treponema_D. The sequence continues at coordinate 67,562 of CAYFND010000001.1, forward strand.
TTACAATTGAATCTGAACGACCTTTCAATAAAAATCTATTATTAGGAAGCATTTCAACTAAATCTGCGGTTGCAAATCCTTCTGGATTCTTGATATATGGAGAAATGATTCTTAAACAACCATCTTCACCTTTCCAAACTTTTGCATTATCAAATGGAGTCCATACAAGTTCGTCTTTATTCTGTTGACGATAAGCAATTCCGCTAGTTTCTGTACTTCCATAAACTTCAAGAGGATAAAATCCAAATACTTTATTTGTATCCACTGCTAATTCTGGAGAAACTGCACCACCACTTGTAAAAATCCAAACATCCTTCATGTTCAATTTATCTTCAATTTCTACAGTACGCTTTAAGAAAGCAGGAGTTGCAATAACAATGTATTTTTCATCAACTAATTTTTCAAATTCTTCAGGGAATTCAATTCTATTTCTTCTAAAAGGAACACCCAATGTAAATGGAAGCGAAATTCCAAACAAAAATCCATAAATATGATGTTGGCTAACAGTTGTTACAAGTTTTCTTGAATTAACTTCTTCGCCCCATTTTGAAATAATAAAGGCATTATCTTCTTCAAATTCCTTCATTCTTTGAGGAACAGCTTTTGGTTTTCCTGTACTTCCAGATGTAAAAAGGAATATTCTTGTTTGTTCACCATCAATTTCTGGAGTAGTTCTAATTTCTTCTTCTGTTGGAAGCTCACAATTTTCTATTAAGTCAGGAATAAATGCTGAATCTGGAACTTTCTGATCTGTCCAGAATTGAATTCCATCCTTTTTAACTTCCTTCATAAATGATTCAGAAATATTTTGAGTTAATGAAACACTTTTCTTACATTGAAGCAAAGCAACAAAAGTAACTAAGAAATACCAGTAGTCTTCACAATGAAGAATCCATTCATCAGCATTTGAATTATTTACAATTTTTCTAACTTTTGCTGTGTCTTTTAAGAAATCCAACCAAGTTTTATATTCTTTTTTTGACCAAACATCATTAAAACATAAAACATAGTCATCTTTTCTTGAATCAGCTTTAAACTTTGTAATAGGTATTGCTTTAATCATCTTACTATCCACGATTTTTCTAATAATATATTCAACAATAAAAAGTAATCCCATTAGAATATAAGATATTCCACCATTATAAACAGACCAAATTGTATTAGCTGTATCAGGATTTATAGAAAAAATCTTTTCTGAAAAAGCTGTTAAAACTGATATAGTTCCGTTTAAAATGAAAAAACAGCACCAAACAATGGTGACTTTTCTTGAGTAACTTTTTACTTGATTTTCATATGATGAACCAATAATTGACTTATCTGCTAAAGTTGCAAATCTAAAAATAATTGTTGGTTCAATAAAAAGAGTACTTCCAAAAATAAACAAAAATGTTGCGCTAACAACAACTGAATACAATTTTAGGAAGATTTCATTTTGTGTGAAGAAACAAAAAAGACCAGCTACTAAAAGAAGAGAAGAACTAAACAAAGGTTTCCAGTCTAATACACCTTTTTCGCCTTTTGCCTTTTTTGATCCCGTAGCACTTAAAAAAAATGCTGCAGCCAAAACTATAATACACAAAGATAGTATTCTAATTGGCAACTTGAGTATTACTAAAAAAGTAAACACAAGCACCGGATAGACTGCAGCAATTATATAAAATAAAACTTTTAATAGTTTTTTCATTTATTCCATGTAAGGAACAAGTGCATCAACTACATCTTGAACAGTTTTTACAGTTTTGAAAATTGAAGGATCTACATTTCCTTTATCGGCAGGCATAAATTCTTTCATTTTTACAATCAAATCAATTGAATCAATTGAATCTAGGTCCAAATCATCACCTAAAAGAGCATCTGGAGTAATTGAATCAGCTTCAATTTCAAACTCAGAAACTAAAATATCTTTTAATTTTGAAAAAATCTCATCTTTTGACATATTTACATCCTTTCTTATTTTATTGTTTTGCTTTCTCTGATGAAATATATTCTGCTAACGCATTTACAGAAGCAAAATGTTTTTTTGACTCTTCACTTTCTGAAGAAAATTTAACACCAAATTTCTTTTTTAATGCTACACCTAATTCAAGTGCATCAATTGAATCTAAACCTAATCCTTCACCAAAAAGAGGATCTTCATCTTTTATATTCTCAGGTTTGATATCTTCCAACTGTAAGGAAGAAATGATAACTTCTTTGATTTCGTTCTTTAATGAATTCATTATAATTGCCCTCTAACTTTTTACCATGTTACTAAATTAATTAATTAATTTCAATAACCTTGTAACTATCTCTCTTGAAATGTTTTCTAGTATAGTTTAAATTAAAACACTAATAATTTATTTTAACAGGAAAAGGAAATTTTTATATATTATGGAAGAGTCTTTATATTCAATCGAAAAATTTAAAAAAGATGATATCAGAGCAGTAAATGCTAAATTTGAAGCACAAAAAATAGCTTTTGCACCTTTATCATTTCAAGCAATCAAAACAATGTTAAACCTAAACATCCTTCAAATTATTGAAGATGCTGGTGACACAGGAATTACTACTAAAGAAATAGCTGAAAAAGCAAAAATTTCTGAATATGGAGTTGCTGTTCTTTGTGAAATGGCTCTAGGAATGTATGTTCTAAAACTAAAAAAAGATTCTGATGATAAATATATTCTTGGAAAAGTAGGTTGGTTCTTGTTAGAAGACGATTTAACAAAAGCTAACTTCTGGTTCACAAATGATATTTGCTATCAAGGTGCTTGGGATTTGGAAAAATCTATCGTTAATGGCAAACCAGAAGGTCTTAAAGTTTTTGGTGAACAATGGACAACAGTTTACGAAGCTCTTTCTACATTACCAGCAAAAGCTAAAAAAAGTTGGTTCGATTTTGACCACTTCTATAGTGACATCGCTTTCCCAGAAGCTCTTCCTATCGTATTCAGCAAAAACCCAAAAACAATTGTTGATATTGGTGGAAATACTGCAAAATGGTCTATTACTTGTTGCAAATATAACAAAGATGTAAAAATGACAATTGTTGATTTACCAGGACAAACTGCTGTTGCTGAACAAAATGCAAAAAAAGAAGGTTTTGAAAACAGAATCTCTACATACAGCGGCAATGTTCTTGATAACACTACAGTTTTACCAAAAGCTCCAGATGCATTCTGGATGAGTCAATTCCTAGATTGTTTCTCATTACACCAAGTTACAAAAATCTTAAAGAAAGTTCACGAAGCTGCAACTTCAGATTCAACTATTTACGTTCTTGAACCTTTATGGGACAAACAACGCTTTGAAGCTGGATCTTATGATTTACAAGCAACTTCTCTTTACTTTACTTGTATAGCAAACGGAAACAGTAAAATGTATAGATTCCAAGAATTAGTTGATGCTATTGAATCAGCTGGATTTAAATTGGATTGTGCACATTACGGATTAGGATCAAATAGTTATACTCTTTTAGCATTTAAAAAGGTTTAATAGGTGAATCCACTTTATATATCAAATATTTCCTGTTGGGCTCCTTCTCTTAATGACGATGAGTCCAATTGGGAATTATGGGCGTCTAACAAAGCAGAGATTCCACCATTAAAGGAATCTCCAAAACTTGAATACACTGATTCTCTTTTTAGAAGAAGATTAAGTCAGATTTCAAAAATGACTATTCAAGTTACCCATAATCTTTTTGAAAATCAAAACATTAACAAAGATACCAAACTAGTTTTTATTTCCCTAAGGGGAGAAATAGAAAGAGAATTTACAATTAATGAGAAAATCATTGAAGATAATATGATTTTACCTGCAAGTTTCTCTTTATCTGTTTTTAACACGCCAATTGCAATAACTACTTTAGCTTTAAAACTTAAAGGCGGATATTCAGTTATATTCCCTTCAAAGAACAATTTTTCATCTTCATTCAAAGCAGCAATAGCACCTGTTCTTGCTGAAACAGAATCTCAAGTTGTTTTAGTTTATGCTGATGAACTGATTCCTGACGTTTACAAAGAAAACCATTCTTGTAAAAATGAACCTCTAGCATTTGCTGCATTAATTTCTTCAAAAAATATAGAAAATAGTATTAGAATTGACGATATTGAAAAAATAAATTCTGAACCTTCGGAGTTTCTAAAATCTATACTAAAAATGAAATATAACATCATTTAACTCTTTTAGGAGAATATATGGCTAAAACAATCGATCCAGAGATAGAAAAAAAATATAATGCAAACGACATCCCAAAAATTAGAAATATCTTTGCATTTGGATATAGAGCTACATTAAAGTTATTAGCTATTGTTGTTTTTGGTGTAGGTGCCATGTTCTTGGCAATTTTTGTTTTTCCTTTTATCCGATTATTCTCAAAAAATAAGGATTTTGGTGTTTCTGCAAGAAAATATGTATCGCATACTTTTAGAGGTTTCTTAAATGTTCTTAAATTTTTTGGAGGAGCCAGATATCGTCTTGATAATCCTGAATTCTACAAGAATATTCATAGCAAGATAATTATTGCACATCATCCTTCTCTTTTGGATTTTGTATACAGTATGCAATGATTCCTAATTCAACTTGCATTGTACGCGGTGGATTAGTCAAAACTCCTCTTGGTGGAGTAATCAAGCAAGCTTATATTACAAATACAACAGATTTTACGGACTTATGTGAAAAATGTAAGGTTGTAACAGACGAAGGAAGCAATGTTATAATTTTCCCAGAAGGAACAAGAACACCAAGACACGGAAGAAACAACTATAAAAAAGGAGCGGCTCGTATTGCACTTTTCTGTAATTGTGACGTCCAACCAATTTTAATTGCTGGAAGTGATAAATTTGGACTTGGTAAACACGATAATTTCATTTCCTATAATCATGTTGAAGAATACTTCTTTGATTTTAAGTTTTTACAGCAAATTAATATTTCTGAATATAAAGAACTGCCAGAACCAATTGCTGCCAAACGATTAACTGATGAAATGGAAAAAATAATTCTTACAGCTGGTGAAGCATACATCCAAAATCATCCGGACTGCAAAACAGTAAACAATATTTAAACAAAAAAAAGGTTGCAACTTAAATTGCAACCTTTTTTATTTAATATCATTCTTCTTTAGATATCAATATCACCTTCAAACATTAGTGAAGTTCCACCAGTTAGATAAACAGTGTCTCCTGTATATTTAACAATTAAATCACCACCTCTAACTTTTACTGTAATATTTTCGTTCAATTTACAATATCCATTCAAAACAGCGGCAATTGCAGCGGCACAAGCACCTGTTCCACAAGCTGGAGTTTCTCCATTTCCTCTTTCCCAAGTTCTCATCTTAATTTCATTAGGACTTACAACCCTTACAAATTCTGTATTTGTCCTTGCTGGGAAAACTGAATTATTTTCAAATTGAGGACCGATTTTTTCTACATCAACTTTATCTACAAATCCGCAGAAAACTACACAATGAGGATTTCCCACACTTAAACAAGTTGTGCTATACATCATTCCATCAACTTTAAGAGGAACATTTACTATGGCTTTATCAACAGGAAGATTTTTATTTGTAAGAGCAACTTCTTTTAATGTAGTTGGCAAGCTTTCTGCAGTAAATTGAGGTTTACCCATATCAATCGTTACTGAAGAAACTTTACCATTCAATTTATATATAGTAAGTTTTTTGATTCCACTTTTAGTTTCAATTGAAATTTCTGCAGTTGGAGCTGTTGCGTGCATATGCTTATCAACAATTCCATTAACATTATTATCATATAGATATTTAGCAACACCGCGGATAGCATTTCCTGCCATTTTTCCTTCAGATCCGTCTTGATTAAAGAATTGCATATAGGCATCTGCTTTATCACTTTTTTTAATTAGAACCAAAGAATCAGCACCAATTCCAGTTTTTCTGTTACATAAACGAACAGCCAAACCTTCTGGATTTGTTACTTCTTGTCTTTCTGCATCAATAAGAATCGCATCATTTCCAGTACATTGCATTTTACAGAAGTGAATCTTTTCTTTTGTGTCTCTTAAATCATTGATATTCACTAAACCAACATTTTCTGCACTATAATTACTCATCAAACTGTTTGCAATTGCGTTAGCTGTATCAATAGCTGTTAAACAAGGAATATCTCTTTCTACAGTATGGCGTCTCATTCGTACAGAATCTGCACGAGGATTTCTTCCTTTAGCAGAAGTTGAAATAACATAATCAACTTTTCCAGAATCCAAAAGTGTTAGCAAATTATCATCTGGATTTTCATGAATCTTATTAACAACCTCAACTTCCATTCCAAAATCTTTTATTGTTTTTGCAGTTACTTCTGTAGCATACAATTTGAATCCCATGTCATAGAATTTTCTAGCTAATTCTGGAATTTCGTATTGATCAGTTTTACGAACAGTGAAAAGAACTCCACCCGAACGCTTCATGTTATAACCAGCACCGATTAATCCTTTGAAAATCGCTTCTTCCATTGTAAAAGCAAGTCCTAGAACTTCACCAGTTGATTTCATTTCTGGACCTAGATGAGTATCTACATCCATCAATTTTTCAAAACTGAAAACAGGAACTTTTACAGCAAAATATGGTGGAATTCTGTAAAGACCAGTGCCGTAACCCATGTCTTTTATCTTTTCACCAAGCATGGCCCTTGTTGCAAGTTCAACCATTGGCACACCAGTTACTTTAGAAATATAAGGAACAGTTCGGCTTGAACGAGGATTAACTTCAATAATATACAAATCATTGTTGTAGATTAAGTATTGAATATTTACCAAACCTTTTGTTCCAAGTTTTATAGCCAAATCTTTTGATTGGGAGATGATTTTTTCACGCAAAACATCATTCAAGTTCCAACTTGGATAAACAGCAATTGAATCACCAGAGTGAATACCTGTTCTTTCAATGTGCTCCATGATACCTGGAATCAAAACATCTTCACCATCACAAATGCCGTCAACTTCAAGTTCAATTCCCATCATGTATTGATCAATCAAAACAGGATTCTCTATTCCTTGAGCTAAAATGATTTTCATATATTCAATTACATCATCGTCGTTGAAGGCTACAATCATGTTTTGTCCACCCAAAACGTAAGACGGACGCAATAGAATAGGGTAGCCGATTTCTTCTGCAGCTTTTAATGCTTCATCTGTTGTAAAGATTGTCATTCCTTTTGGACGATTGATATTCAACTTTTCACAAAGCTCTTCAAAACGCTCTCTATCTTCTGCAACATCAATTGAATCTGCACTTGTTCCAAGAATTCTAATACCTTGTTGATCCAAGAATTTTGTTAGTTTGATTGCCGTCTGTCCACCAAATGCAACTACAACACCAATCGGTTTTTCTGTATTAATTACACCCATAACATCTTCTGGTGTTAGAGGTTCAAAATACAAACGGTCAGCTGTATCAAAATCTGTAGAAACAGTTTCTGGGTTATTATTTATAATTGCAACTTCATAACCAAGTTTTTTCAATGACCAAACACATTGAACAGAAGCGTAATCAAATTCAATTCCCTGACCAATACGAATTGGACCTGAACCAAGAACTATAATTGTTCCCTTTGAACTTCTCTTCTTGTTTTTCTCCATTTCTGCCAAGAAGAAACTTGCTTCATTATCTTTGTCGTATCCGCCATAAAAATATGGAGTTTCTGCATTAAATTCACCGGCACAAGTATCAACCATTTTATAAGTTGCAGGAATGTGGGCCAATTTTCCTTCTACTAACAACTTCTTTGCTTTTTCTGCTTCAGAAATTATTCCTGTACTTCCAGGAGTTTTTACACTGGTAAAACTTTATATAACTTTGTCTGGATATCAACTCTTGTTAGCTTGCAAATAAAGTTCTGGAGTTAATTCAATTTTTCCATTTTTAACTGATTCAAATGTTTTTTCCATCTGAACAAGTTTCATCAATTTATTTAAGAACCATTCGTCAACCATTGTAACACTATGAATTTCATCAACACTCATAATGCCGCGTTTTAACGCTTGGAATATGGCAAAAAGACGTTGATCTGTACATTGTCCAACTCTTTCTTTTATTTCTTCATCTGATTCTTCAGCAAAAACTTTTAAGTTTAATGATGTAACACCAATTTCTGCACCACGGGCTGCCTTCATCAAAGCTTCTTCAAAACTTCGTCCAATAGACATTACTTCACCAGTTGCCTTCATTTGTGTACCAAGTTTTCTTGCTGCATAAACAAATTTATCAAATGGGAATTTAGGCATTTTTACAACAACATAATCCAAAACTGGTTCAAAGCAAGCTGATGTTTGTTTTGTTACAAAGTTTGGAATTTCATCAAGGTTATATCCAATAGCAATCAATGATGCAACTTTAGCAATTGGATATCCTGTGGCTTTTGAAGCTAGAGCTGAAGATCTTGAAACACGAGGATTTACTTCAATTACAGCATAAGAAAAATCTTCCGGATTAAGTGCAAATTGACAGTTACAACCGCCTTCAATTTTAAGGGCAGAAATAATATTCAAGGCTGCAGAACGCAACATCTGGTATTCTTTATCTGCTAAAGTTACAGTTGGAGCAATAACAATTGAATCACCTGTATGAACACCTACTGGATCAAAGTTTTCCATTGAACAAACTGTTAAAACGTTTCCGCTATGGTCACGCATAACTTCAAATTCAATTTCTTTCCAACCAGAAATACATTTCTCTACCAAAATCTGGTGAATAGGGGAGCGGTGAAGTCCGTTATGAGCAATCTCATCCAATTCTTCATCATTATGAACAATTCCACCACCAGTTCCACCAAGAGTAAAAGCCGGTCTAATAATTGCAGGAAATCCAATTTCTTTATGAACAAAATCAAAAGCATCTTCATAAGTTGTTACAACTTTTGACGGAATACATGGTTCACCAATTGAAAGCATTGTATCTTTGAACATTTGTCTGTCTTCAGCTTTATCAATTGTTTCTGGTTTTGCTCCCAAAAGTTGAACATTGTGACTTTCAAGAAATCCTGATTTTGCAAGTTCCATACTCAAAGTTAAACCTGTCTGTCCACCCAAAGTTGAAAGGAGGCTGTCAGGTTTTTCTTTTTCTATAATACGTTGAATTGTTTCAGGAATTAATGGTTCAATATAAATTGCATCAGCCATTGAATAATCTGTCATTAAAGTTGCTGGATTGGAATTTACTAAAACTACTTCCAAACCTTGTTCTTTTAATGCTTTACATGCTTGAGTTCCTGCATAATCAAATTCAGCAGCTTGCCCAATAACTATAGGACCAGAACCAATAACCATAACTTTATGAATATTTTTATTAAGTGGCATAATGCTAACTCCTGTTTTGTAAACAAACTTATTCTATAAAAAAATAACTGAACTCGCATAAGCAAATTCAGTTATCAGATTTACAAATAGTAATAGTATGAGCAATTGGATTTAAATCGTGTTTTAATAGACTTTTATACAATTTCGTTTTCATACTGAAAAATAATTATATAAAAATTATCTTATTTGTACTAGATATTTTGAAACAATTTCTAATTAATATTGATAAGTATAATCAATCATTGAAACTAATTCATTTACAACAGTATCAAATTTGTCTAGAACATCATATTCAGAAATTTTATTAATATT
>CAYFND010000001.1:77189-111662 GCA_964344405.1 uncultured Treponema sp.
TTTCCAACTGAATCATATTTTAAAACAACACGTTTTGTTATTTTTTTGTTTTCATCATAAGTAATAACATCAGTTAGTGCACCAGTATTACTATATTTGAAAGTATTTGAAATTGTTTTTGATGTAATTCCATCATAATATGTTTCTGTTTTTATTTTTCCATCTTCTAAATATTCGTATGTATATCTTTCATCAAGACTTCCATTATTTTCATATTGAGAAACAACTGTTTTTCTGCCTAAATCATCATATTTGTTGATTATTTTCCAAGAAAGCAATCCGTCAGAATTGTAGCAAGTTTCATCAACTAAAAGATTTCCTTCATATGTGTAAATTGTTTTTGCTTTTAATACATCGCCAACACCATATTCTGAAGAATCAACTTGTTTGTCATCTTTATAAGTATTTACTGTTTTCCAAAGAAGTTTTTCTTCTGAATCTGTAACAACTTGATTTATTAAGTTACCTTTTACATCATAAGTGTTAACTGTTTTTGTGATTAAGCTGTCTCTTGGTGTTAATTCTGTAATTTCAACAGCTTTATTTGCTGCATTACAAATACTAACTGTTTTATAATTTGGTGTTCTAAAATAATTACCAAATTTTGGTGTTATTGTGTAATCAATCTGTGTGTAATTTTTAACATTTCCTGTGATAGGAACATATGAAAAAATATCCAACGCAAATAGAGAAACTCCAACAGTAAAAGATAACATAAAACTTAATATTTTCTTCATAAATCCCCCAAACATAACCTTTTAAATAAATGATTTTCTGATTTTTATTAATTTATATATTATAGTAATATAATTGTTTTTTTGTCAAAATAAACAGTAATTTATTCAAATTTTTGGAGTTAATTAAATGAATTTATATGAAATTCAAGCCTTCATAACTCTTGCTAAAAAACTTCATTTTACAAAAACTGCTTCAGAATTAAACATGAGTCCTTCTGCTTTAAGCAGAATAATTTCTAGACTGGAAGAAGAATTACACACAACTTTATTTGACAGAAACAGCAAACAGATTTCATTAACAGAAAACGGAAATATTTTTTACAAATACGCTCTTTCAACATCATCTTCATATTCAGATATGCTTTCAAAATTAGCAAAAGATAATGATAAAATTTCTGGAACACTACACGTTTATGCTTCTGTTACAGCTTGTTATTCAGTTTTACCTTCATTCATTAAAAAGTTTTCAGAAAAATATCCAGACATCCACTTATCAATTGAAACTGGAGATCCTGCCGCAGCCGTTACAGCAATTAAAGAAAACAGAGCATCTCTTGCGGTTGCAGCTATTCCTGAAAATGGATTATCTTCTATGGAGACTTTTAGCATTTTTAAGACTCCTTTAATTTATGCAGCTTCAAAAAACGGTCCTTATACACAAATTGACGGTTCGCCACAAGACATTCTTTCTTCAGTTCCTTTAATTCTTCCAAAAACAGGATTAGCAAGAAACAGATTTGATAAATGGATTAAATCTAGAAATGTAAAACCAGAAATTGCTGCTGAAACCGAAGGAAACGAAGCCATTCTAGCTTTAGTTCAACTGGGTCTTGGAATTGGACTTGTTCCTCAAATCGTTTTGGAAAACGGTCCATATAAAGGTGGATTTATAATTCATACTGCAGGAAACACTCTTGGATATTATGATGTTGGATTTATTAGAAAATCAGAAATAACTGGAACAGAATCACAACAAAAAATCTTAAAAGCAGTTGATACAATTCTAAAAAATGGAGATTTTTATGACTAATAAACAATGGGAATATTTTTGTTCTTTTAGAGAATCATTCAAACAAAAAATCAACGAATGGAATGTTTATTCTGACGAGCTAAAGAAAATTCAAGAAGAAATCAATATTAAAGAAAAAATGAATTCTTATCCTATTGAAACACCAATCGTTTATAACAAAAACTTGGATTTGATTCAAAAAAATGACGAAATCAAGCTTATTGTTATTGGGGATAATCCTGGAAAAAATGAACAACTATTAATAAACAATTCTTATCTTGTGGGACAAGCTGGAAAATTAGCAGACAACTTTTTTAGGAATCATCAGGAGCTTCAAATTGATTTTAGAAAAAATGTAATAATTCTGAATAAAACACCAATTCACACAGCAAAAACAAATATGATTAAACAAATTTTGAGTTCAAAGAACAATGAAATCATCAATTTATTTAATCAGACTCAAATTTGGATGGCGCAAGAAACAGCCAAACTGCATACAGAATTAGTAGAAAATTCAGAAGGGACTTTTACACCAGAATTATGGCTTGTTGGATATTCCGAACTTACAAAAAAAGGAGTTTTCTCTCTTTATAAAAAAACTTTACTTGAGTCATATTCGCAGGATTCTTCAGCAACTGGATTTTTAGACAGCTGGGAGAAAGTGTTTATCTTTCAGCATTTTTCGATGAACCGATTCTCTATTGATTTGAAGAATTTTTTAGCAGCTAATACACAAAAGAAACTTTCACTTAAAGATTCACTCAATTTACTTGGCAAAACTCATAAAAATTGTATTTTTTTTGACTAATTTTCTTATTTTCTTTACTTTTTTTTTATATTTTATTATATTATATTAATGTAAAAATTGTATTTATCTTATGAAGTTATTTGAAAAACTTCAATTTTAGGAGAAATGAGTGGAAAACTCTGTACAAGATATATCAAGTGCAAAAAATACAGTAAGACAATTATTGCCTTTAATTGACGAGGCTGAAAACAGTTTTAAAAGTGCTAGAAATTGGGGATTTATCGATATTTTTGGTGGTGGATTAATTACTGACTTAATTAAACATAGCAGATTAAATAACGCCAGCAACACAATGAATAAGATTTCATATTTATTACAAGAACTTCAAAACGAACTTAAAACAATTACAATTCCAGTAGATTATAGAATGCAAATGGGCGGATTTTCCACTTTTGGAGATTTCGTTTTTGACGGCGCAATTTTTGATATTTATATGCAGTCTAAAATTATGCAAAGTTTGGAACAAGTTAGAATTCTAAAAGGAAAACTTGAACAACTGCATTCAGTTCTTAACAGGATGTAGATGTCTTTTAAATACATTTTTTTTGATTTAGACGGAACTTTAACAGATCCTGCTGAAGGTATTACAAATTCTTTTATCTATGCGTTAAAATATTTCAATATAGAAATTCCTTCATATAAAACTTTATGTTCATTTATCGGCCCAACTTTAATTAACACTTTTAAAGATTACTTTCATTTTTCTGATGAAAAAACACTTGAGGGCATACAAAAATACAGGGAATATTTTGGTGAAAAAGGTTTGTTAGAAAACAAAGTTTACTCTGGAATTCCTGAACTTTTACAATTTCTTACAAACAAAGAAATTAAATTATTTGTTACAACATCAAAACCGCAAGAATATGCAAAACGAATCTTAGATTTTTTTGATTTATCAAAATATTTTGTAGAAATTTTCGGTTCGGGAATGGATGAATCTCACGGTGAAAAAAGTGAAATCATCAATCTGGCAATTCAAACATATAAAATTCAAAACAAAGATGAAATTATTATGATTGGAGACCGCAGATTTGATGTTATTGGAGCAAAAAAGAATGGAATTCATTCTTGCGGCGTTCTTTATGGTTATGGAAATCTTGAAGAATTAAAAATAGAAAATCCTGATTTTATTGTTTCTTCAGTTGAAGAGATTAAGAAAATCATTAAATAAAAAAATACACAGATTATATATAGCCAAGGGGGTTTTTACATGGCTGTCGTTAAATTGGAAAATATCCGAAAAGTATATCCTTTAGGAAAACAAAAAGTTGAAGCTGTAAAAGGTGTTTCTTTTGAAATCAATAAAGGAGAATTTTCAGCAATATCAGGACCATCTGGATCTGGTAAATCAACTATTCTTAATATGATTGGTCTTATTGATTTGCCAACATCTGGAACAATTGATATTGGTGGAACAAACGTTTATGAAGGAATTGATTTGTCTGACACAGAACTAGCTTCTGGAAGATTAAATAACTATTCTGAAAAGAAAGACAAGAAAGTTAAAACTACAATTCCTGCAAAACTAGATAAAAGAATTACAGGTTTACGTCGCTCTCACTTGGGATTCATCTTTCAAACATTCAATCTGATTCCAGTTTTGAACGTTTATGAAAACATTGAATTCCCACTTTTATTAGGAAAAAAGGGCGGAACTTCTGAATGTCCAGTTGATTCATTTTCTAGAAAAGAAAGAGAAGAATGGATTCAATTCTTAATGGAAAAAGTTGGACTTACAGATTGGAAGCTTCACAAACCTTCAGAATTAAGTGGCGGACAAAGACAACGTGTAGCTATCGCCCGTGCTTTGGTAACAAAAGCTCCTGTAATTTTAGCAGATGAACCAACAGCAAACCTTGATTCAGTAAACAGTGCACAAATCCTTTCTTTGATGAAAGACTTGAACAAAGATAAAGATTTACAAACAACATTTATATTCTCAACCCATGACGCTCGCATTGTTCAAATGTGTGATCACGTTATTCATATTTTTGACGGTCAGATTAAAAACGATGAACACAAAGTTGGTTCTGAAATTTATGAAACAGCGGAGGTTCGTTAATGTTAGTTATTTTTCGTATGGCATTACGAAACCTATTTCAGCATAAATCAAAAACAATAATCATCGGTTTGTTCATAGCAATCGGTGTTTGTGTAATTGAATTAGGTAATGGATTTTTGGAAGCCACGAACCGAGGAATGGAACGCGATTTTAGAGCTCATTATACAGGAGACGTTGTAATTTCTGCTCCTGCACCAAAAAATGCTGTAATGGATTTATTCGGTGTTTCAAGTATGTCATTAACTGAAGTTTTACAGATTCCAGCTATAGCAGACATTGATGCAGTTGAAGACGTTTTAGCAAAAACTGACGGAATTGCAAAACAAACAAAAATTATTTCAGCAAAAGCTCTTTTTATGAATGGTGATTTTGCTGATTTCCAAATGGAAGATCAAAATTATATGGATATTCCTGTTTTCTTCATGTTTGCAGGTGAGAATTCAACTTTTTATGATACATTCCCAGTTGAAAACCTTGTTGAAGGAAGACTTCCAACTCCAGGAACAAATGAAGTTCTTGTAGATGTACGCTTAAAGAGTAAATTTGAGACTTTTTTCAAAGTTCCTCTTGAATTAAACAAATCATATATTGTTGCCGGCCAATCAATGGACAACACAATCCGTGATGCTGTAATTACTGGATTTTACCAACAACCAGATAAAGATTCTTCAATGTATTCTTTAGTTTATTGTGACCCTTCTTTTGCACGCGCTTTTGCAGAACTAACATATGCTAATTCATTCTCTCAAGATTTACCTAATGAAATCGATACAAAACTTTCAGAATTTTCAGAAGATGATTTGTTCGGGGACAGTTTTACAACTGATGACTTTGGAATTATCTCTTCTGGTACAGAAAATTTTGATGACATCCTTGGTGATACAACACTTCGCGATGAATTGAATAAAACTGATGATGGAGCTTGGCATTTTATTATCTTAAAACTTGATAATCCAAAAAAAGCCGAATCATTCATTAATTCTTTAAACAAAACTTTTGAGGAAAATAATATTTCTGCAAATGCAATGAACTGGAAGGCTGCTTCATCAACATTCTCTTCAACTGTAGAAGGAATCGGCGTGATTTTTACTGTTTTGGTAATCATTCTTGCTGTTGTTGTATTTATCATCATTATGAACACAATGACTATTTCTGTTATAGAAAGAACTGGCGAAATTGGAACTATGAGAGCTCTTGGAGCAGAGAAAAACTTTGTTAGGCAATTATTCACAATTGAATCAATTACAATTACGGTTTTATCAGCCTTAGCAGGAACAGTTCTAGCCTTATTAATTATGTTCATCCTAAATTGTTGTCATATAACTTTATCAAACGATATTGCAAAAATGCTTCTTGGTGGTGGCGCAATTTCTTTGATTCCAACTTTCTCTAGTATTTTTGGAACAATTATAATTATCACAATCGGTTGTATTATGGCTAATTTTTATCCAGTTTCTACAGCATTAAAGATTACACCGTTAAAAGCACTTTCTAATGGTGACAACTAAGGGGTAGAAGATGAAAAATATTATTTATTTAGCATTAAGAAATTTAACAAGACAGAAAAGACGTAACGCAATGCTTGCAATTGCTATTGCCTTTGGATTTTTTATTGTAACTGCAATTGATGCTTTAGCTAGTGGAGCTGTAGATTGTCTTGAAGACCAAATCATGCAATTAAACGGTGGAAATGTCTTTGTTCAAGGTGTTGAACACGAAGTTGAAAAAGACGGAACTGTAAATAAAAAGATGTTCGATGTAATTCGTAATCCAGATTTCATTGAGAATCTTGTTAAAGAAATCAATTGTGATTATGAATTTTATTCACAAAGAACAGCATCTGAAGGTTCTATCATTTTTAATAACAAGAAAATTGCTGCTAATGTTTTTGGTTGTGATTTTGCAAAAGAAGATCATCTTCTTTCTTCATTAGTTATTTCTGAAGGAAGTTTGGATAATCTTTCCATGAAAAAACCAATGATTATTACAGAAAAAAATGCAGAGTCTTTGAATGTCCAAATTGGTGATACAGTTCTTTATTCAACAACTACAATTACTGGTCAAAAAAATGTTGACGAATTCACCGTTGCAATCATCATCAAAGAATCTTCAATTATGGGTTCTCTTATGATTTATGCTTCAATGGATGACATCAATGAATTAGTTGAAATGCCTAAAGATGGCTACAATATGTTCTCAATCAATTTGAAAGATAAATCAAAACAGAATTTAGTGGCAGCCCAACTTGAACAAAAAATTATGGAAGCTGGTGAAACTGTAACAAGTAGAGCTGATGCCATAAAAACAAGTCCAAGTAATCCAGCAGGTCAATTAAGAAAACAAATCAATAATATGCTTGTTCCAGGAACAATTTACATTGCGTTCTCTTTGAATGATGCCGTTCCACAAATGCAACAAGTTGTAACAATTGTTCACACTATAACTACTTGTATTCTGCTTGTTATTCTTCTAATTGTAATGGTTGGAATTTCAAACACATACAGAATGATTCTTTATGAACGAATTAGAGAAATTGGAACAATGAGAGCTGTTGGAATGACTGGTAAAGATTCTGGCAGAATGTTTACTGTTGAAGCTTTGATTCTTTCATTAATTGGAGCTTGTGCCGGTCTAATTCTAGCAATTATTGTTGTATTAATAGTTTCAGCAATTCCAATTGATAATGAATTAGTTTCTTTCTTCTTGAAGAACAGACATCTAACTTATATTTTCTCAATCGGTTCAATTTTAGCAAAATACATCATTATGATTATATTAACAATTTTGGCTGTTCGAGGAACTGCTAAATCTGCAGCTCGTCTTAGTCCTGCAGAAGCTTTACGCTCTACAAAATAAAAGAGGTTTAATTTGAAAAAAATAATTTCAATCTTATTCGCAAGTTTATTATCTTTATCACTTTTTGCTCAAATTTCAGCAGAAAAGGTTGAAGAAGGATTTAAAATCCTAGAAGAAGTTGACGAACAAATGGCTTACAAAGGTGATTATTCTTGTACAGCTTCAATCATCATCCAAAAACCTGGAAAACCAAACGAAAATCTTCAATACAAAATGTATGAAAGAATCGGAAAAGAAATCTTCACTATGGTTCAAATATTCCCAGATGCAGATAAAGGCAAGGGATATTTAAAAGATGGAGATAATATTTGGGCTTACGACCCAATTGGTAGAAAATTTTCACACTCATCATTAAAAGATGCACTTGGAGATTCTGATATCAATGTAGATGATATGTCTAATGAAGATCAAAGTTATAGAAAAAATTACAACATCACAGATTCTCATGAAGAAAAACTTGTTAATTATGATGTTATAGTTCTTACTCTAGAAGCTAAAACTTCAAAACCAACTTACGCTAAAACTGTTGTCTACGTAAGAAAAGACATCAAACTTGTACTAAAACAATGTGATTACAGTTCTTCTGGCCGCTTGATGAGAACTATTCTTATTCCTAAATATGCAAAAACAGAAAAAGGTTATGTTGGATACCACAATATCATCCGAGATGAGCTCAATCCTGGTGAACAAACTCAACAAATCATTTCTGATTTATCTTTTGATGATTTGCCGGATAAGATTTTCACAAAAGCATATCTTGAAGGCTTAAACTAAAAATATTTCGAGGGCATAGACTCTCTTATTTACTCGTTCGTAAAAACGAACTATAAATATCAAAACAAGTTTTCTTGTTTTGATATTTAATTTTTTAAAAGGTTAAAACAATGAAAAAAGTATTATCATTAATTCTTGTCATTTTTACAGTTTCTTCTTTATTTGCTCAAAGCGATGATGAATTATTTGATGGAACTTCAACAGATGACAGTTTTTTTACAACAAATGCTACATCAGATGAAGATTTATTTGCTGATGAAGGAATAGTTACAGTCACTTCAACACCAAAAAATGGAATTATTGATAAATTAAGAAGTGGAGTTCTTTATGAAACAGGTTCTATAAAAATAGGCGGAACTTTCGATTTATCACTAACATCTTATACATCATTTAAACAAACAGAAAAATACAACGATAAATACAATTTTATTGCCTATAACAGTTCTCTTACACAAGATGAAAAAGACTTCATATTGGATTTTGATTTTCCTCGTTCTGTTCAAACTGCATTTGCGCAAACTTTGCTAGTTCCAAAAGCTGACGCTCAATTTACAATTGATGCCCATCCTCTTGATAATTTGCGTTTATATTCAAAATTCGGAATAAAATATCCATACATCACAGAGTCAACATCAACTCTATTTTCATCTAGCTTTTCTGGCTCAAACATCATTCTAAGCAGCACTCAAGATTTATGGGCAAATCTTTTTTATGTAAAAGAACTTTTTGCAGATTTCAACTTAACAAAGAACACAGCTATTCGCTTTGGTAAACAAACAGTTACTTGGGGTGTAGGTTACTTTTTCAGTCCAGCCGACGTCATCAATTTAACAGCTATAGACCCAGAAAATCCATCAACTCAAGTTGAAGGTCCTTTAGCACTACGAGCTCAAATTGTTTTTCCTGGCACACAAAACGCATTCTGGGGATATATTATTCCTGATAATGAATTCACAACTGTTGCAGACGTTGGTTTTGGTGCTTATTTAACAAAAACAGCTCTTGCTGCAAAATTTGAATTTGTTGTAAAAGGCTGGGAATTTGGAATTGGCGGATGGTATAGATATCAAAAATCACCAAGAGCAATGCTTACTTTTACAGGAACTATATTTAATAAAGTCGGCATTTTCGGTGAATGTGTTATGGCTTATGGTCTTGATGACGAACTTAACAACCAATGGGTTGATTATTACAACAATAGAAAAGATTTAGTATGGCAAGCCACAGTTGGTGCAAATTACACTTGGAGCAAACCAAAAATCTCTTTCTACGGACAATATTATTATAATCAATCAAAAACTTACTATTACCAGTCTTCAATTCTTACAGAGAATAAACAAACTTTAGGTCACAATTTAGCAATGATGATTTACTTTGAAAAAGTCTTTATTAGTGATTTAACCGGCCAAATTTATGGAAACATGAACTTTACAACAGGAAACGGAACTGCTTTTGCTTCCTTGATTTATTCACCAATTAAAGAAGTTTCAATAACAGCGGGACCATACTTTATGTGGGAAGAATATAAAGCTCCAACAGTTGTAGCTAGATTAATTTTGAGTTTTGGTAGCGGAAAATTCTAAGTTTATTGACCAAACTTATACTTAATTTTATCATAACTCCTGAATCTAATGATTTAGGAGTTTTTTTTATGTCTTTAAATGATACTAAAATATCTTGTATTGGTGCCGGTTCCATGGGTGGAGCTATTATAAAATCTATATGCAAGAAATTTCCATCTAACAATGTTTTTATTACAAGAAGAAATAAAGACTTAGGTCAAAAACTTGCCGCAGAGTTTAATTGTAATTTTGTTCAATCAAATAAAGAAGTTGTTAATAAAGCAAAATACATTTTTTTAGCAGTTAAACCAAATATGATTTCTACAGTTCTTTCTGAAGTCAAAGATTCAATTCCATCTGATGCCGTACTAATTTCTATGGCTGCAGGACTTAAAATTTCAAAATTGAACGAACTAGCTCCAAATCTACGTTTCATCAGAATAATGCCAAATGTTCCCGCTCAAATAAGCGAAGGTATGATTGCCATTTCATATAATGATAATATTTCAACAGAAGAAGCTTCCGAAGTTACAGAACTTCTAAAATCAACTGGAGTTGTAGAAAAGGTTGATGAAAAATTGATGGATTGTGTAACAGCAGTCAGCGGTTCTTCTCCAGCTTTTGTCTTCATGTTTATTGAAGCTCTTGCCGATGCCGCCGTTAGATGTGGAATGCCTCGCAAACAAGCTTATTTATATGCAGCCCAAACAGTTAAAGGTTCAGCTTCTTTAGTTTTAGAAACAGGAAAGAATCCTGCAGAATTAAAAGATTCTGTTTGTTCACCAGGCGGAACAACAATAGAAGGCGTTTCTGCATTAGAAAAAAACAACTTCAGATATGCAGTTATTGAAGCCGTAACAAAAGCATGTGAAAAATCAATCTCTCTTGGAAAATAAAAAATGAAAATCCTAACAATAATTATTCCTGTTTTTCTTTTGATTTTTATAGGAAAACTCTTAAAATCAAAAAATATTCTTAACGATGAAGGAATTAAACAAATTAAAAATATGGCAGTAAATGTATTTTTACCTGTTATGGCTTTTGATTCATTAATTCATGGTTCATTTTCATCTGATTCAATAGTTTTAATTATTATTGAACTTTTTATTTTGTTTGCTGGTTTCTTTATAGGATTTCCATTAAAGAGATTTTTTGACAAAGATATACGTGATTACGTTCCTTACGCTATGACAACTTATGAAGGCGGACTTTTTGGTTGGTCTCTTATTGCAATTTTAGTTACTCAAAAAAATATGTTTTACATCATCAGTATGGATATTTTTAGTGGAATCTTTGTTTTTACAGTTATGGCGACTGGATTAAAAATGCTGGCCGGCAAAAAAATGACAGCCAAAGAAACAATGATTTCTATCATTACAAACCCTTTGATTATTGCAGTTATTCTTGGTTTTATTGGCAACGCTTTTCACCTTGGTTCATTAATTGATAATTACAAATTCAGCGAATTATATACAACAACAATTAATTACTTGGTTCAACCTTTATCATCAATAATTTTAATTTGTATTGGTTCAGGCTTGGTTCTAGATAAAAAAATTCTAGCTAAAGGGCTAAAATTAGCTTTCTTCCGATATTTGATTCAAGCTGTATTTTGTGTGCTAGTTTTATTTATCTTATCAAAAACTATAGGACTTACACCTGTACTAAAAATATCTTTACTGGTGTACCTGTTTGTTCCAACTTCTTTTATGCTGTCAATGTATGCAACAGATAAAAAAGCCATTGAATTCACTTCCAGCTTCCTATCTTTGGAAATTTTAATTTCTCTAATAATTTTCTGCGTTATAAGTGTTTATTCAAATCTTAATTATCAATTCTGACTTTTCTTATAATCCCAGTCGTGCTTAGGATACCTTCCTTTCATTTCTTTACAAATATCAATCCATGAATTAGTCCAAAAGTTCTCTAAATCATCTGTTATTTGTAAAGGACGCCTTGAAGGGGAGAGTAATCTTAACAAGACTTTCATATTCAATATCTTTGGAGTTGTAAAACACCCAAATATTCTTTGAATAATTATTTCAATTACAGGTCTGATTTTACAAATTCCGTCAATTGTCTGCCTTTCATAAATTACATTAACTTTTTTACCATTTGGAAGCATCAAATAATTTGGTACATTTTGTTCAACTGTTTTCCCATCCAAAAACCAATATAAAGAGTCATAAACTATTTTTTCTGTAATTTGATTTCCACTACTGATAAAAGGTAAAAGCCATTCCTCACAAGATTCTTTCAATACTTCAGTTAAATCTATGTTTTTACTCTCTTTTTGTTGAAGAAAAAACTCTTTCCTTGTAAGTAAGCATTTTGTTTCATCACTTATAGGTAAAACTTGCATTCCTTCTTCTTTAATCTTACCAATCCAAGCGTAAGCCACATCTTCTTTTTGAATAGCAACCCGTTTTTCAAAAAGAACAATCTTTCCATAGCAAGACTTTTCAACTTTGCTAACTTTATTATTCACAAATCTTGTTTCTGTTTTTGTTACGCTTCGTTCATTTGTCCATTGTTCTGCATCTTCATTTAAAACCTCTTCAAATGAAAAAACAATCCCTTCCACATCGCCAGCCAAAACATCAAAAGCAACAATCCATTTTGGAAAATGCTTATATTTAGAATGTAATTTTACTTTTCTTCCTGTTGCAAGTTGATATTCATTAACATTTTCTTCTTCAACTCTTTTTGCAAGCCTATCCGGAAATCCGTACAAAACTAACAATCGTTCGTTATTTTCACATTTTTCAGTTCTCTGTAAACTTCTACTAAGTTTTGCCTCAATATTATCCAAAAATCTTTTCTTAATACTGTTTGCTGATTCTGAATAATCGCCATATTTCAGGATCAAACTTGAAACTTTATCAAAACAGCCACTTTTATAACCTTCTATAGCAAGTTTTGACAGACGGACATTTATTCCCAAATCTAAACTAATCTTACCTTCATCTGTAATTTTTCCATCCTTTGTTAAAAACTCAAGTTGGATTAATAAATCTTTATATTTTTGCCATAGAGTTTCAGAAGGATTATCCAAAAAATCAATTCCCTTATAATCATAGATTCCTCGTTTTGAACACTCCAAAATAACTGTAGAAATATCACTTCTTATGATTTCAGGATCAATCTCAACTTTTCTTTTATCATTTTCATTCCACATTCTATAGCAAATACCGTTTTCCATTCTTCCGGCTCTACCACTTCTCTGTATTGCAGAAAACTGAGTTTCTACTTCTGTTACAAGATTTTCCATTCCATTTGCAACATTAATTCTATTTACTCTGGAAAAACCTGAATCTACAACAACTTTAATTCCTTCAATTGTCAAAGAAGTTTCTGCTATAGAAGAAGAAACAATTATTTTTCTTTTTGTAGAAGGCTCTAGAACTTTTCTTTGTTCATCCAATGAAACACTTGAATGCAGCATCAAAACATCAACTTTATCTTGATTAATCTGGGACTCTATTTTTTCTACTGATTTTCTAATTTCTTTAATACTTGGCTGAAAAACTAAAACATTTCCTTTATCACTTTCAACAACCGCTCTTTCTTCAATTGACTTTTCATCATCATAGATTATTTTAATTGGATAATTTCTGCCTTCTATTTTCTTTACAACAACTGAATCTTCGTTTCCAAGATAATTCTTAATTTTATCTGTATTTATTGTTGCCGACATAACAAGAACAAATAAATTATCCCGTAATTGAACTTCTTCCTTCAAAAAAGACAATGCCATATCAAAATAAATGGACCTTTCATGTGCTTCATCTAAAATGACTAAATTAACTGTTGAATCATCAAAACCATTATGTAGATATTTAATTAGAATAGCTTCAGTTACAACTTCCAATTTTGTTTTTGAAGAACTTTTGTTATCCAGATGAATCTTATAGCCAATGGTCTCACCAACTTTCTCTTTATATAAATCTGCCAATCGTTGGGCTACAGACAGCGTTGCAAGCCTTCTGGGTTCTGTCATGATGATTTTACCATCAAACTTATCAAGAAAGAATAAAGGAAGAACAGTTGATTTTCCTGTTCCTGTATCCGCTGTGAGTATTAAAAAATGAGATTTTGAATTCTGTAAAGATTGAATTATTTCTGATGAACAATTATAGATGGGATATTGTTTTAATTCTTCAGTGTCAAACATTTTTTATTTTGAGCTAAAAATTATAACTGCAAATGTAATAACTAAAACAATCATGTACACTAAAGCTAGAATATAAATACTTTCAGGCATCAATTTTACTGCTATTCCCCAAACTAAAGTCAAAGCACCAATAGCAATTGAAGAATAACCATAAATTTTACATTTAATCTTGTTTTTCTTTTCATAATCAACAGAATTTTTGGATGAAACTTCATTTATTTTTTCTAAATATTTATTTGAAAGAAAATAAACACCTGCTGCAATAAAAACTATTCCAGAAATCAAACACAAAACAAACAAAACTATAATTTTATTATTCATAATTCAAATTATACCATAACATTAGATATTTTTAATCCCCAACAGTTTTGCCATCCCACTCTTTTGAATGACTTTTTTCAAATTCAATGACTTTGTCAAAATCTACTTTTGGATTGCAATTTCTTTCAAAAGCTAGCGATGTCTTGTGTAATTTTTCAATACACTCGGATTTATCTTTATATCCCAATTTTGATTTTTCAATTGAATCTCGTAAAACTCTAATCGATTCATCATAAATTTTTAATGGAACTGGAAAGGGATGCCCATCTTTACCGCCATGAGCAAAGCTATATCTAGCAGGATCTGTAAACCTTGAAGGAGTGCCATAAATCACTTCGCTCACCAAAGATAGAGATTGTAGTGTTCTTGGACCCAAACCTTTTGTCAGCAATAATGATTCAAAATCTTTTGGCTGGTTTTCATATGCTGTTGCAAGAACTCCACCAAGTCTCTTTAAATCCACATCTTCTTTTCTAACTTCATGATGGGCGGGTAGGGTTATATTTCTTCCCAAATTAATAATTTGCTCTCTTGGAACCAATTCCGGAAAAAGTTCCCCTTGAGAAGCTTTATTTTCAATCGTTTGAACTTTACCACCGCTTAATAAAATCATTTCTGATTTTTCTTTCCTCATCGAATAAATCTCATCAATAATTTTATCTGGATTCTCTTTTGAAATTTCCAATATTGAACTTCTTGTTGAAGAAGCATTCTTATCCGTCAGATTTAATATTGACCCTTGATTTTCCCCCACAACACCGCTATGAGGCTCTTCAATAAAAGATTTCAAGTTATTTGAACACCAATGATAACGTCTAGCTGTCTTAGTGTTTACATTCATTCCCTGTTGAACTACAGCCCAATTTCCACTTTTAGCAACAATGAAATTGTGTTGATAAAGCTGAAATCCATCTTGAACAGCATTATTATCAACTTTTGCACACAATTTGCTTGTATTTACTAATTCTTCACCTTTCAAGCCTTTTTTCATAGAAAATTCAATCAATTCATCAGGTGTTTGCCTTGAATATTTGCCTCTTCCTCCACAAATATACAAACCTAAATCATTGACTCTAGAATTTAGACCTCTTTTCAAAGCATACATAACGCTTGTTGTAATTCCAGAAGAATGCCAATCCATTCCCATAACAGCTCCAAAAGATTGAAACCACAATGGATCGCTCAATCTAACAAGGGCTTCATCCACACCAAAATTCAATACAAGAGACTCAATAATAAGCGTTCCCATAGTCATCATTCTATCAGCCAACCATTTTGGAACAGTTCCCGTATGTAAAGGCAAATCTGCATGGCCAGTATTTCGTATCATTCTTTTACTATACAACAATAAAGTGTTTTAGACATAAAAAAAGCTGAAATTCAATAAAGAATTTCAGCTTTTCTTGTTTACTGATTAAAACTAGAACTTAATCAATTTTACATCAAAACAGATATAAGAATTTCCAGGAATAACACCAGGAATACCATTTGGACCATAAGCTTTTTCAGGTGGAAGAATCATTTTTCTTGTTTCACCCAATTTCATCTGTTGAACCATTTCATCAAAACCTGGAATCATTTCACCAGCTCCTGTAGAAAAATCAAGAGGTTCATGTCCTTGTGGATGAAATCCTTTTGAAGCGTCGAACAAAGTTCCAGAAGTTAAATATCCTTTGTATTCAACAGTAACTTTTTTACCTTTTCCTACAGCAGAACCTTTTCCTTCTTCCAAAATTTGATAATAAATACCATCTTCTGTTTTTGTACAATCTTTCACCAAACTAGCCATAGCTTTTTCTTTAGCTTCTTGTTGAGCAACTTTTAAATTCTTTTGAAGATTATCAAAATCACTCTGTTTGGCACTGAATTTTTCTGCTTCACTTCCTTGGCGAACAATTTTAACAGATTTAATAACATCATTTTGTAATGTATTTTCTACAACATCCTGACCACTGATAACTTTTCCAAAAACTGTATGTTTTCCAGTAAGCCAATCTGTAGGAACGATAGTGATAAAGAATTGACTTCCGTTTGTATTAGTTCCAGAGTTAGCCATAGCTAAAACACCAGGTTCACTAAAATCCAAACCATCAACAAATTCATCTTCAAATTTATAACCAGGACCACCAGTTCCATTACCCTTTGGATCTCCACCTTGAATCATGAAATCTTGGTCATCACCATTTTTCTTGCTTATAACACGGTGAAATTTTAATCCGTCATAAAATTTCTTACCCTTAGCAGCATCCAAAGTTCCTTCTGCAAGACCAACAAAATTTGTAACAGTCAATGGAGTCTTATCATAGAATAATTCAACTACAATAGTTCCTTTTGTTACATCAATAACGGCAAAAACACCATCTTTACCTTTTAAAATATCCATATTTTCACTCCTTGATTGACAAGCGCTGTTCATTAAACAAAAAGCACTAAAAAATATACCTAAAATTAAATTTCTTACTTTCATATTCATCCCTTAAATAATAATTCTTTTACTAAAACTGACTCAAAAACCAAGTTTTTATTGATTCAATACGTGAAGTCAACGAATTCTTTGCAAACTTAGCAATTCCTGGCAATTTAGCAAAACTTGTATCAGTTTGTAAGTACAATAAAATATCTTCACCACAATCTTCTACAATAATATGAATCTTCATATCATTAGGATCAACAGCTCTGAATAAACTTACACCCATTGTTCCCATATTATTGAATTCTGTATAAATTGTTTTATCATTTTCAAAATATGTTAGTTTATAAATACATGAACCAAAAGAATGATCATGTTGATAACAATAATAAGTTTTCCCATCTGACGATCCGTTTGTTTGATCTTCAATTTTTACTTGGTTTTCAAAACTTTCAATCATGTATGTATCTTTATACAAAACAAATTCTTTATTTTGATTCAGTGAATAATAGGTTATCCCTTTCATTGTAGAAATTGAGCGGACAACTTTTGAAATATCAGCAATTGTAATATCTTTTTTACTTGAATTATTATTTTTTAGAATTTCATTTTTATTAAAAATAAAAAGATTTTCAGTCAAAAATGGATACTTGTTTTTTTCTTTTACAATTAATCCACTCATTAAATCTGATTTATATTCACTTTCCGGAACTAATACCAATTGAGAATCAGCTTCAGTATGAATTAATTTAACAGATTTATTTTCCATAAGTTCATCATAATATTCAGGATTAACAATTGATTTAATTTTTTCATCACTATTAGCCCAAATACTACAACATACAACCATAAATATAGAAACTACCAAAAATCTTTTTTTCATTTTTATAAAACTACCTTAAACCTTTATATAAAACTCTTACCTGTTTATATAAACCATCTCCCTCGCTTTTAGTTTCAACATCTGGGATATCATTTAAAGTAGTATGGATTAATCTTCTTTCAAAAGGATTCATTGGTTCCAAAAGAATAGAATTCTTGCTTGAACGAACTTTATCAGCTGTAGAATAAGCTAATCTTACCAAAGATTCTTCTCTTCTAATTCTGTAATTTTCTGAATCAAGAATAATTCTTACTTCTTCATGACCTAAACGACCAGCATAAATATTTGCCAACAATTGAAGAGCATCAAGATTCTTACCTTTTCTTCCAATCAAAATTGAAGAATAAGATGAATCAAGTTTAATACCAATCTTTTTATCTTCTCTATAAGTAATTGTAACTTTAATATCATAACCCATTTTTTCAATCAAACTAGTTATAAATTCAAGTAACTTTTGTTCAAATTCACCTTGAGGAAGTGGATCTGCTACGATTCTTGTGTGTTTTTCTGTAGATTCTTCACTTTTTTTAGTAGAAACTTCTTCTAAAGTGTGAACTCTAATTTTTACATAACCTTTTTTAAAAAGAGATGTTTTCTGAGCCTCCAAAATTTCTACATCAAATTGGTCTCTTTCAAGATTTAATTCATTAGCAGCTATTTCAATGGCTTCTTTTTCAGTTTTTCCTTCATATTCGTATGTCATATATTTTTTCCTATTTTTATTTTCTTTTATTCTTTGAAACTACTTTTTTTTCAGTTGGATTTTCTTTAGCTTTTTTCATAATGTTGTTAATTACAATTTGTTGTCCCATTTGGAAAAGATTACTTACTGTCCAATACAACAAAAGTCCAGAAGGAGCATTATAGAACAAGAAGAAGAATATCAAAGGCATACCATAAGTCATCAATTTCATTGACATTCCATTCTGACCTGTAGACATACCACCATTTTGAGTGATTTTTCCAAATAAAAGTTGAGATGCAACATAAATAATTGGTAAAATTCTTAATTGATTTCCAAGGAAAGGAATAGAGAAACCAAATTTATATACACTGTCTCCTGCAGACAAATCAGGAATCCAACCTTTAATAAAGCTTGCACCTCTGAACTCAAAATAATTATTAAACAAATTATACATAGCAAAAAGAATCAAGAATTGGAAAACCATTGGCAAACAACCGCTCATTGGGTTATATCCAGCTTCTGAATATAATTTAGCTGTTTCTGCTTGTAATTTCTGTTGGTCATTCTTGTATTTTTCTTGAATTGCCTGCATTTGGGGTTGAAGAGCCTGCATTTTCAAAGTTCCCATTGATTGTTTTTTAGAAAGTGGGAACATCAAAAGTTTCAATGCAATTGTAAGAATAATGATAGAAACACCCCAGTTCTTTACAAGTTTCTGAATTGCTTCCAAACACCATTTTAAGATTACTTCAAGCCAACTCAACCAACCACTTGATTGAAGACAATCTGTAAGTTTTTTTCCACCAAATCCCCATGCATTTGAATCAGGAATATTATATTTTTTCAAATCAGTTTCATTTCTTGGTCCAAAATACATATAGTAAGTATCATTTATATCAGTACCAGAAACAGCTTTTCTTTCAATAAATGATTGAGCATTTGCATAATCATTTGTTTCTACCATTGATGAATAATAACCAGCATTAATAATTTCTGAATTTTCAGGAATCATCAACTCAACAAAGTACTTACCAGCAATTCCACTCCAAATAAATGATTTATCATTAAGTTTGAATTGATTTGTACTTAAAATTGTTTTCTTTGATTTTTCACCATTATATGTAATGTATTGTCTGTTTTCGTATTTATTTTCTTTTGGATTATAATGAGGACCAATCTGTGGTGAAGATCTAATTGTATAAATTGCACCTTCTGAATCCAAATTATTAAAGCCTTCATCACTATGAAGTAAAACATCAAGTTTGAATAAATATTCATTAGGTTTGAAAGTATAACGTTTTCCAAGAATTACAGTTTTTCCATTAACATTCATTTGTTTTTTAAATAAAACTGTATATTCATCAATTTTTTCAACATTAAAATTTTCATTGATTATATTTTTGTTTGCATCACCAAAAGCAATACCACAAGTTCTGTTAAATTCACTGATATTATCAGAAATTTGAACACCCAAACCTGTATCTGTATCTTTATGATTTTCAGGATTTAATAGGTAGCTTTCAATATCTCCACCTTTATTAGTAAGAATAATTTCTGCTAGTCCTGTATTGATTGTTATTTTTTCTTCTTCGATTTTTTCTTGAACAGAAGAATCAATTTCTACATTTGTATTATTTGTTATAATTGAATCATTATTGATTTGATTGTTTTCAACTTTTTGTTCGTCTTGAACTTCGTTGTTTACGCTTTCTACTTGTGTTACTGCATTGTTTGTAGGAAATACAAATTGTTGAACAACAAGGGCACCAATTATTACTACTGTAGATAATACAATTGCAATTATAGTATTTTTTTCCACTTTGACTCCTTAAATCATGGAACAGGGTCATATCCACCTTTGCAAAAAGGATTACATTTAAGAATTCGTTTGATTGATAGAAATAAGCCTTTAAAAGGTCCATATTTCTTAATTGCTTCTATAGCATACGCCGAACAAGTAGGAGTAAACCTACATGAAGAAGGAAACAATGGAGAAATACAAATCTGATAAGCACGTATTAATATGCAGAAAAATTTTGTTAAAAAATTTCTCACTTTGTTATTAATCCTGCCTTTTCACATAATAAACGAATTTGTTCACATCGCGAATTGAACGAGTCATTTCCAGGATAGATAAGAAAAATCATATCATAACCGGTGTTCAGATGTGTTTTAAATAAACGATAGACTTCTCGGCTGTATCTTTTTGATAAGTTCCTTTGAACCGCGTTACCGTATCCACGAATTAAAGGAAAACCCACTCTGTTCATTCCCAAATCATTTTCAAGAAAGAAAATTTTTGCTCCAGGAATACTTATCTTTTTACCATTTTTGAACAGTTTCTTAAAATCATCGGGTTTTTTTATATGTTCATCACGTTTAAAAAAACCCGTTTTTATCAAGTCTGTTTCCATTCTGAATTCTAGTACTTTTTGTGTTCGTCAGCTGCAGATAATTTGCAACGTCCTTTAGCTCTTCTTCTTGCTAAAATTTTACGTCCACCTTTTGTTGCCATACGAGCTCTAAATCCAAATTTTCTATTTCTTTTAACTTTACTTGGTTGATATGTTCTTTTCATGAACAAGACTCCTTAATTTATTTTTAAATTATTAAAAATTCCGAAATGCAATTTATATAATAATTTTATGGTATCTATTTAAATATAGTAATAGAATATATCATTATTTTTTGATATTGGTCAACACACTTTTTTTTATACTTTCAAATTTAGCAAGCAGTTCAGGTGGAAGTTTCTCAGTATTTTGATTTTTTTCAGTATCATCATAATTACTTCTTATTACTTTTTCTGCTTTTTCAGTTTGAATTTCATATTCCTTCATCGATTTGTTATATTCATTTTGATAGATTTCACTCAATTCAGCTTCACTTCCTTTTAAGCGACAAGCAATTGAACTAACTTTCAAATCATGATTATACATTTTCAAACCATTAATAATAAATTTAGAACTCATTTGAATAATTTGAATCAAAGCCGAATGTTCAACTTCAACAAGTAAAACACCATTTTTTAAATCTATTACTTTTGTATTTCCTGCCAATCTTTCGCCGTATCTATTAACTTTTGAAACAACTTTTTTCCATGAAGACAATAATTCGTTATTACCAAGAGGAGTTAAATTAATTGACTGTAAAATCATATCAGAAGAACTTATAATTTCATCATTTTTCATTCCATTCCCCTTTTTCAATAGTATATATTTTTGTTGAATTGCGCATATATCTTTCATATGGTTCTCCAACTAAAAAAGTACAAATCAATTGGTCATATTCTGGCAACATTGAAGTAAATTTAATTCTTTTATCAGGATCCAATTCCAATAAAACATCGTCCATCAACAGAACAGGTTTTAAACCAGTCACCCTAGAATAATAAACAGCTTGAGCAATTCGTAACAAAAGAGAAATAAGCCTACATTGTCCTGTAGAAGCTGTTGGAATAAATAATTCATTTTTATAAACAAAATTTATCTTATCTCTATGAGGACCACTCATTGTGCTTTCCATCACTTTATCTTGATTTTGTTTAGTTTTTAATAAATATATTATTTCTTCTGTTGTTGGAAAATGCTTTCCATTTTCAGTTTCAACTTCCTTCCAAGACGGTGAATAAGAAATTGATATTCCAGAAATGCCGGTTATATCTTCAAAAAGTTTTCCAAAAATCTGATTAAATTGAAAAAGCGCCTTTTTTCTTTTATCTTGAATAATTAAACCCAAAATGGCTAATTGCTTATCATAAGTATCTAAAACATCATAATTATGACTTTTCAGAATCAAATTTCTGCTTTTTAATATTTTTTTATAATTTCTTATATCTTCCACATATGACGGATCATATAAAGTTAATGATTGATCAATAAAAAAACGTCTGTATTCTGGTTCACCTGTAGCAAATTTCATATCTTCATGGCAAAAAAGAATACAAGGAATTGTGTTTATAAGTTCTTTTCTATCGTGAATTTTCTTTCCATTTTTTTTTTTTCTTTTTTTATTGTTTTCAAAAATTATACTTACTTTTTGAGTATCATTTTCATCTTTTTTATATAAAGAATTTAAACTAAAGTTTTTTTCACCATCTTTAATCAATTGAGAATCAACATGAGTTCTAAAAGAATTACCATATGAAGAATAATACAAAGACTCTAATATATTACTTTTTCCTTGTCCGTTTTCCCCGACTAAAAAAATTTCTTTATGAGATAAGTCAATTGTATCGTTTTTTATATTTCTAAAATTATAGAATGTTTGATATAAAAAAGGCATTTCCTATATATTCATTGGCATAATAACATGAATATAATCTTTTGAAGGTTCTGAACGCATAATAATTGCTTTAGAAATTACAATTTCATCATCAGATTGTTCACTACTCATATTAAAATCAAAAGCTATATCATCTGTATCAATAACTTTTAGAGGATCTATAACATAATTATAATTCAAAGCTATAGAAATATCTTTTCCATCATATTTACAAGGAATTTCTTCATCAGCAGTACCAATATCAGATTCTGGAGAAATAATTTTTAAAACTCCAGAAGATATTTTGAATAATATTCTGCTAACTTTCTTATCAACCATAATTGTTGTTCTTTTTATTGCTTCATCTAAATCTTTCTTAAAAACAACAATTGAAGTATTTAAATTTGTTGGAATAACTTTCTGATAATTTGGAAATTGACCTTCAACTAAAGAAGATGAGAATTCAAAATTGTTGAATTTAACAAAAATTGACTTTTCAATAACACTTATTTGAATTGTTCCTTCATCAGAAGAATGTTTTAAAATACAAGATAAGATTTTTATTGGAATAATGGCAGGTTGAAAATCAGGAATATCACTATAGATTTCTTTATTTATACAAGACAATCTTCTTCCATCAGTTGCAACCATTGTTAGTTTGCCTTCTTTTTTTTCAAAATAAACACCAGTCATAAAATATCTATTTTTATCTTCAGAAACAGCAAAAATTGTTTGTCTTATCATTTCTTTAAAATCTTTTGATGGAAGTTCAAAAAAGTTAACATTATCAGTATTTCCAATTTCTGGAAATTTATCACTTGTTTGACTATTAAGTTGAAATTTAACTTTTTTAGAAATTGGTTTAATAGTTATTTTTATATCTTCTTGTAAAAATTCTATATCTCCAGTTGGTAATGAAGAAAGAATACTCATAAATTTGTCACAGAATATTGTTGTTCTTCCTTCTTCTTGAATTTCTATAGGCATAACAGTTGTAAATTTTACAGTTGAATCTGTTGCTTTTATTGTAAGTGAATTATTTTCAGCAATTAAAAGAATATTTGACAAAATTGATACAGGACTTTTGTTTGTAATTATTTCTTGAGCAATTGATATTTCTTTAATCATTGCATCTCTATCAAATGTGAATTTCATTTTTATACCCCTTTTGTACTTTTATATATATTATTATAAATTTAAATTTAGTAGTAGTAATAATAATGTATGTTAATATGGTGGAAAACTATTTATCTTTATATAAAATAATAATTTACAAAGTTTATAAGTGAAGAATTTGTTTCCACAAATTATAAACATTTCCACATTCTACTTAATATTTATCAAATTATCCACAAATATTTGGTAGTTATAAACAAAATTTAACTCAATTTTACTTCTTGTATGTAGATATTTCTCTAATAAAAGATTTAATTTTTGAATTAAAACCTGGATTTATTTTCATTTCATCTGAAATCTTTTCATATGAGTGCATTATTGTAGAATGGTCTTTTCCTCCAAATTCATTGCCTATTTCTGTATAAGACAATTCAATTATTTCTCTAGCTAAATATATAGCAATTTGGCGTGGAACTACGAATTTTTTATCTCTTTTTTTGCTTTTTAAATCAGAAACAGAAATTTGATATTGTTCGGCAATAAATTTTTGAATTAATTCAAGTGAAATATTTTCTGATGAATTAGAACTGAATATATTTTTTAACTGATTTTTGGCTATTTCTAGAGTTGGAGCTTTTCCAATCATGTCTGAATATGCAAAAACTTGTTTTAAAGCAGCTTCAAGTTCACGAACATTTGTTTCAACATTTTTAGCAATGTAATCAATAATTTCAGAATCCAATTGTTGATTCATCTGTTCAACTTTCTTTTGAAGAATAGCACATCTTGTTTCATAATTAGGTGGATTTATATCAATACACAATCCATTTGATAATCTGCTTACAAGTCTTGTTGCCATATTTTTGATTTCTTTAATTGGTCTATCACAAGTAAAAACCATTTGAGCATGTTTTTCGTGAAGAGCATTAAATGTATAAAATAATTCTTCTTGAGTGGCATCTTTGTTTTGTAAGAAGTGAATGTCATCAAGTAAAAGAACATCTAAATTTCTATATTTTGACTTAAAACTAGAAGTCTTTTTTTCTTTAGTAGACATAATAAATTCATTTGTAAATGATTCAGCAGAGATGTAACAAATTTTTAATTTATCATTAGTGTTATGAATATAATTTCCAATTGCCTGCATTAAGTGAGTTTTTCCAAGTCCTGAACCACCATAAAGTAGAATTGGATTAAATTTTGTTCCAGGATTTTTAGCAACAGATAAAGAAGCGTTATAAGCAAAATTACAATTGTCACCTGGAATAAATGTTTCAAATGTGTATTCTTCTTGAAGTAGAGGATGTTTTTTATATTTTTTTTGTGGAATTTCAGTAGTTGAATTATCTTGAATTACTGAATCTTCATGAAAATCTTCAGAAATAGGTTCTTTTATAACATTTTCATCATTTTTAATTTCATTAGAAAAAGAATCTTCTGCAATAGTAGGATTTAGTCTTAAATTAGTTTGACCTGTTATTTTTTTTAATTGATTTTCAATAAGTGAAAAATATCCTTTATTGTTAATCATTTGATTTAGAAAAGGATTTGGAACAGAAACTGTAATACATTCAAGAGTATCATTCACATATTTTATTTTTTCTATCCAAAGAGTAAATTCATCTTCCTTATTTTGGGAAATAAATTCATTTTTGATTTCATTTATTGTATATTTCCACGCTTCAACATAATTTTTATCAGACATGAATGTATTATAACTAGACTTAAACTTTTTCTTCAAGTTAAAAAGAGAATTAAAATATCTGTGTAAACTAACAATAGTTCATTTATAGACTTTAAAACCTTTAGAAGGTATAATTGTAATATTATTCTTTATTAAAAAATCAAAAAAAATCACAAGGAAAATTAAATGAATGCAACTTATAATGCAGGCAATATTCAAGTTTTAAAAGGACTTGAAGCTGTAAGAAAACGACCTGGTATGTACATAGGTTCAACTGGACCTAGAGGACTACACCATTTAGTTTACGAAGTTGTTGATAACTCAATAGATGAAGCCATGGGTGGCTATTGTGATACAATTACTGTAGTTCTTGAACAAAATGATATTGTAAGAGTTGAAGATAATGGACGAGGAATCCCTGTTGATATTCATCCTACTGAACATATAAGTGCCCTAGAATTAGTTTTAACAAAATTACATGCCGGTGGAAAATTCGATAAAAACTCATATAAAGTTTCTGGCGGTTTACATGGTGTTGGTGTTTCATGTGTAAATGCTTTGTCTGAATGGATGGAAGCAACTGTCATGCTGAATGGTCATATTTATCAACAAAAATATGCAATTGGAGCTCCAAAAACAAAAGTAGAACAAATTGGTGATACTGATAAACACGGAACTACAATTAGATGGAAGGTTGATCCAACAATATTTACAGAAACTACACAATATGATTTTGATGTATTAAAAATTCGATTAAGAGAATTAGCTTTCTTAAATAGTGGAATTAAAATCATTTTTAGAGATGAAAGACTGGAAAATCCAAAAGAAGAAATCTTTCAATATGAAGGTGGAATTAAAGAATTCGTTAAAAGTATAAACGAAGGCAAAACCACATTTCCAGATGAACCAATCTATATAAACGAAGAAAAAGATGATGTTATTGCAGAACTAGCAATGAATTATAATACATCCTATGGTGAAAACATTCATACTTTTGTAAATGACATTAACACTAGAGACGGTGGAACCCATTTAGACGGTTTTAAAAATGCTTTAACTTTTGTATTGAATAAAGCTTTGGATTCAAATGAAAAACTTAGAAAACTATTAGATAAAGATGAAAAACTAATGGGTGAAGATGTTCGTTCTGGATTAACAGCTGTAATTTCTATGAAAGTTCCAGAACCAGAATTTGAAGGTCAAACAAAAGAGAAACTTGGAAATACTGAAGTTAGAACTATTGTTGATCAAATTGTAAAAGAAAAATTAACAATTTATTTTGAACAGAATCCTGATGTTCTAGAAAAAATCTTAAGAAAAAATCTTGATGAAGCAAATGCCAGAATTGCAGCCAGAAAAGCAAAAGACGCTACAAGAAAAAAGAGTTTAAGTGATAGTTTTGGTCTACCAGAAAAACTTTCTGATTGTTCATTAAAAAATCCTGAAATATGTGAAGTTTACATAGTAGAAGGAGATTCTGCCGGTGGATCAGCAAAAAAAGGTAGAGATAGTAAGACACAAGCAATTTTACCTTTGTGGGGAAAAATGCTTAATGTTGAAAAAGTTAGACCTGAAAAAGTAATGAACAACGATAAACTTGAACCTGTAATTGCAACTTTAGGTGCTGGTTTTGGAAAAGATTTTAATATAGCAAAACTACGTTATCATAAAATAATTATTATGGCCGATGCCGATGTTGATGGAAGTCATATTAGAACTTTGTTATTAACATTCTTTTTTAGATATATGCCTGAATTAATTGAAAAAGGATACATCTATTTGGCAATGCCACCATTGTTTAAAGTTCAACTTGGTAAAAAACCTCCTGTTTATGTTTATACAGAAGAAGAAAGAGAAGCTGAGTTAAAAATATTAGGTTCAGATAGAGATAAAGCCAGTGTTCAACGATACAAAGGTCTTGGTGAAATGAGTGGAGAACAACTTTGGGAAACAACAATGGATCCTTCAAGACGAAAGATGAAAGTGGTTACAATTCCTGATGCAATAGCTGCAGATAAAATATTCAGCGTTTGTATGGGTGAAGAAGTTGAACCTAGAAGACGCTTTATTGAAGAAAATGCAGTTTATGCAAATCTAGATGTCTAATTTAAGGAAATATAAATGAACGAAATGAAAACACCTGAGGGTGGAACAATAATTCACATTCCAATTGAAACAGAAGTAAAACAAGCCTATATAGATTATTCAATGTCTGTAATTGTACAGCGTGCATTACCAGATGTTAGAGATGGTTTAAAACCTGTTCACCGTAGAATACTTTATGCTATGGATGAACTTCATTTAGTAAATAATGGGCCAACAAGAAAATGTGCAAAAATTGTCGGTGATGTTTTGGGTAAATATCACCCTCATGGAGACGCTTCAGTTTATGACGCCCTTGTACGTTTGGGACAAGATTTTGCTCAAAGATATACAATCATAACACCACAAGGAAACTTTGGTACAATTGCTGGAGACCCTGCTGCCGCTTATCGTTACACCGAAGCAAAAATGTCTAAAGTTGCAGAAGAAATGGTTTCTGATATAGAAAAGAATACTGTTGATATGATTGCCAACTTTGATGAGACAACTAAGGAACCAACTGTATTACCAGGAAAATTCCCATTCTTATTATGTAACGGAACTACAGGAATTGCTGTTGGTATGGCAACAAATATGCCAACACATAACTTAAGAGAAGTTTCAGCTGCTATTGGTGCATATATTGATAATACAGATATTACAATTGACGAATTAATGAATTATATAAAAGGCCCTGACTTTCCAACTGGAGGTATTATTTACGGTACAGAAGGAATTAAAAAGGCTTATAAAACTGGACGAGGTAAAATCGTCATTCGTTCAAAATTCACAATTGAAACTGATAAACACGGAAAAGAGTCAATTGTATTTACAGAAGTTCCTTATGGCGTAAATACAACAAATATCATTAAGAAAATAAAAGAACTTGTAAGAGATAAAGTAATTGAAGGTATTGTTGATGCCAATGATGAAACATCAGACCGTATTGGTATGAGACTTGTTATTGGATTAAAAAAAGGTGCAATTACAAAAATAGTTTTGAATCAGCTTTTTGCTAAAACAGATTTACAGTCTAATTTTGGTGTAATCAACTTGGCCTTGGTAAAAGGAAGACCTGAAGTTCTAACATTAAAACAATTGGTTGCTAAATTTGTTGAACATAGAGATGAAGTTATAACAAGAAGAACAAAATACGATCTTGCAAAAGCATTAGCTAGAGCTCATATTTTGGAAGCATTAGTTGTAGCTATTAATAACATTGATGAAGTTATTAAGATTATTAGATCTAGTCGTAATGCAGATGAAGCAAAATTAAGTTTAAAAAATAGATTTGGATTTGATGATATCCAAGCAGAAGCAATTGTTGAAATGAAATTAAGACGATTGACAAGCTTGGAAATTGAAGATTTGAAAAAAGAAATGGCTGAATTACAAGCATTGATTGCTTATCTTCAAGATTTACTAGATCATCATGAAAAAATCTTAAATATTGTAAAAACTGAAACTGCTGAACTGGCAACTAAATATGGTGATGATAGAAAAACTGATATCGTGCCAGATGAAATAGAAGCAATAAATGTTGAAGATATGATTAAAGATGAAGACATGGTCATAATGATTTCTCGTCTTGGTTATATTAAACGTATTTCAATTTCTAAATATAAGAAGCAGGGTAGAGGTGGAACTGGAAGTAATAGTACAGCTCTTATTGAAGATGATTATATTAAACAATTATTCATAGGTTCCACAAAAGATTATATGCTGTTCATAACAAATGTTGGAAAAGCATATTGGTTAAGACTGCATGAAATTCCTGAATATGAAAAAACAAGTAGGGGAGCCCATATAAAAGGTTTGATTTCTATTGGACCAGATGAAGAAATAACTACTATCGTTTCTTTGAAGAAATTTTCTGAAGAAGATTATTTGTTTATGGTTACTGAAAAGGGAATTATTAAAAAGGTTAAAACTAGTGATTTTGCTAATGCAAAAACAAAAGGCATAATTGGATTAAAGCTTAAAGAAAATGACAAGTTGATTAGTGCAATTAAAACAAATGGTGATTCTGAAGTAATGTTAATTTCTAGAAGAGGAAAAGCATTAAGATTCTCTGAAGTAAATATTAGAACAATGGGAAGAGCTAGTTGTGGTATTAAAGGCATGAAACTTTCTGAAGGTGATGAAATAGCTGCAGCTGTAAAAGTTGAGAAAGATACAAATATAATGCTAGTAACAGAAAAAGGTTATGGAAAACGAATATCATTTGATTTGTACAATTCTCATGGAAGAGGTACTGGTGGTCAAAGAATATTTGGTAATACAGACAGTAAAGGCGAAATCATTGGCGCTCTAAATATTAAAGATGATGATGAATTGATTGTAATGACAAGTCAAGGAAAAACATTAAGAGTAAAAGCTGATACTATAAAACAACAAGGGCAACAAGCTTCTGGTGTTACTTTAGTAAAGATTTCTGAACCAGATTATCTAGTTGGAATTGATAAAGTAGAGAATAAAGATGACGAAACTTCTAACTCTATATAATACAAAGAAATAGATAAATGATATTAAATAAAGCTTAGTTTTTATTGACAAAAAAATTGTTTTAATGAATACTTAAGTTAAGGGTAATCTACAAGTAGATATAAATTAAAAGTAGAAAGGGAAAAATACATCAGGCAAAGGCTGACTAAAATATTAGTCAGCCTTTTCTTTTTAACATGTTTCACGTGAAACAAAATACTGTTATAAAAAAGAATAACGTAAATAAGATAACATTTATAAATAAGAATAAAAGATACTTTATAAGAGATAAAAACTTTTTATATAAGAAATATTAATACAGTAATTAGCAGAAAATAATATTTAAAAAATGATTAAGAGTTTCACGTAAAACAAAACTATAAATTTATTGAAAAAATTAAAACAAAGTATAAATTGAGTTATCCACAAATAATAAATATTTTTCCACAATTGTGGATAAGTCTGTGCAAAAATAGGAAGTTGTTTCACGTGAAACAAAGTTGTAAAAAAGAAATAATTTATATATTTGCTAAAAGTGAAATTTAAATGCAAGATAAATAATCTGAAGAGTATAAGTTTCACGTGAAACATTCAAGGAGCTTTCTTGTGTTTAGTATTAAGTTATCCACAAAGTTAATCAATTTATACACAATTGTGGATAAATCAAAAAATTGAACAGACATTAAGTGATTTCAAATATTGAAAATATGTAAAGATTTATAAAGAAAAAGTTTCACGTGAAACAGATATCAAGAGAGAGAAGTATTATAAATGAAAACTAACGAACGTTAATTATTTTTGTATTGTTGAAAGAATGTAGATATAAATTAATTTTAATAGATAAATTGTTTTATATTAGTATTGTTGTAGGATTAAAATTTAAAGGAAATAAGGGATAGGGCAATTAATTAAAATAGATAAAAAAAACCACTCAAGATAAACCTGAGTGGTTTTTTGCTAATTTATTTAGATAGCAGATTATTTAAGTGTTTTACAAATTCTGTTGGTTCTTTTATTTCAACTCCAGCAATTAATAATGCTTGGTTTAATAAAACTTCAGAAACATCTTTAATTAATGCTTCATCATCAGAATTAATAATTTTTGAAACAATTGGATGATCGCCATTGATTTCTAGAATAGGTTTAACTTCAGGAGCAGCTTGCCCCATAGCTTTCATCATTCTTTCCATTTGATAAGAAGGTGAGTTCTCGTCTACAACAATACAAGATGGATTTTCACCAATCAAAGTTTTTGAAAGTTTAACTTCTTGAACTTTATCACCTAAAGCTTTTTTAATTTTTTCAACAACAGGTTTGAACTCTTTTTCTTTCTTTTCTGTTTCTTCTTTGTTGCCACCTAAATCTTCATCACTTCCAGAACGGTTTACAGCTTTTAAGTCAAAATCTTTATATTTTCCATATCCTGGAATAACGATGTCATCAATATCATCAGCCATGATTAAAACTTCAAAACCTTTTGCTTGATAAGCTTTTAGTAAAGGATTTTCACGAAGATTCTTTTCATCAGTACCTGTTATATAGAAGATAGATTTTTGATCAGGTTTCATTCTTTGAACATAGTCTGCGAAACTTGTCCATTTGTTTTCACCATTTCCAGAATCATCTGTACTCTTAAAACGAATTATTTCAGCAATTTCATCACGATTTTCATAATCACTATATAGACCTTCTTTTAAAGGACGATTAAATGCTGTAACAAATTTATTCCAAGTTTCAATATCTTTCTTTTCTGCATCAGTAGGAGTTTCTGATTTTAAAGCTTTAGCTGCATTATCTCCAAGTTTTTTGAATTCACTTAATAATTTTTTAACAGATTGTTTTTTGATGTTATCAAGAATTCTATTTTGTTGAAGAATTTCACGGCTTACATTTAATGGTAAATCTTCAGAATCAATAATACCTTTTACAAAGCGTAGATAACTTGGTAGTAATTCTCTATCATCATCGGTGATGAAAACTCTTTTTACATAAAGTTTTACACCACTTTTATAATCAGCTTGATACATGTCAAAAGGAGCTGTTTGTGGAATAAAGAATAGAGTTGTATATTCTTGAGTTCCTTCTGCATGAGTGTGAACATAATGAAGAGGATCTTGACCTTCGTGGCTAATAGTTTTGTAGAATTCGTTATAATCTTCAGGTTTTAATTCTGATTTAGATTTCTTCCAAAGAGCCGAAGCACTATTTACTTGATCAACTTTATTTTCTGTTGAAGTTACATTTCCTTTGTCATCATATTTATTATTTTCATAATGTAGATAAATTGGGAATGCGATATGATCGCTGTAACGTTTGATGAGTTCTTCAATCTTCCATCTAGAAGCATATTCTTTACTATCATCGTTTAAAGACATTTCAATTGCAGAACCAGATGTTTCTGCATTATCAAAACCGTATTGTTTTGCCTTTTCACTATCTGGAGCAACTTCTTCTATATCATAAGAGTTTGTACCATCGCTAGACCAATGCCAGATTTTTCCGTCATCAGCTGCTTTTCTTGTATAGACATCAATCTTTTTTGCTGCCATAAAAGCTGAATAGAATCCAACACCAAATTGTCCAATCAAAGAGGAATCTTTAGCAGCATCAGCACTTAATTTCTCTATAAAAGATTTTGTACCTGAACGAGCAATTGTTCCAAGATTATTTGTTAAATCACTTTCATTCATTCCAATACCAGAATCTTGTACTGTTAATGAATTGTCTTTTTCATTGAAAGAAATATCAATTCTTGGTGAAAATTTAATATTTTTGTAAGCTTCATCAGAAATTGAAAGATACTTTAGTTTGTCCAAAGCATCAGAACCGTTTGAAACGATTTCTCTTAAAAAGATATCCTTATTTGAATAAAGAGAATGAATGATTAATTTCAGAAGTTGATTTACTTCTGTTTGAAATTGATATTTTGCCATATATACCTCACGAAATAATGTTAATTTTAAAAATACTAAAAAGATTACTAAACGGCAATTCTTTTAGTAAAAATATTATTGTGACTTTATAAAGGAATTGGTAAAATGAGAAAATGAATTTCTTCGATATATATAATAGCTACTTCTATTTTAATAATGTTCGATTCCAAATAGTTTCATTAATCTTTTTATCAATTGTTGAAATTTTATATTTTTCCAGAAAGAAATTACCTTTACTTTCTACAAGAATATTTACAGGAATAATGGTTTCTGCAATTGTGTATATAGTGGCTGATTTTCTAACTGTGTATTCAATTGTTTTTATGGAAAGAGTTCCTTATTGGTTTTTAAGATTAACTCATCAAATCTTCATAGGAATGATAAATACTATTCTTTTATTACTTTATTTATATGTTGATGTTTTTAATAATAATCAAAAAAGATATAGTTTAAAGAAAAAAATCATTTTAAGTTTATTGTGTCTTTCTGCTTTGTTAGTGATTATTTTTGGTGAAATTAGTTTTTATAGAGGTCCAGATGGCGTTTATTCCTATGGAATGATGCCTATTGCTGTTTATGTGATAGCTTTTATTTTTGTTATCATGACTGTAGTAAGAACATTAAAAATTTCAATAACATCCCCATTTCATTCAAAACAAAAATATATCTATATGATTATGGTTATTTGGGTTGTTTCTACATTAATTCAATATAACTTTCCAACAATACTATTCTCTAGTATAGGTATTACATTAATCATCTTCTTTTTATATTTGTCATTAGAGAATCCTTTTGAATATATGGATTATGAAACAAACTTATTTAAACAGAATGCTTTAAAAATGGTTCTTCAAGAAAAAACAAGTAAGAAAAGGAATTTCTATATACTTAATGTTGATATTGAAGATTATGAAGAAATTGAAAAGAGTTTTGGTGAATTAATAACGAAGCATTTAGAAAAAGATATAGGTTTATTTCTAACAAAAAAATTCAAAGAATCTGTATTTAAAACAAATGAAAATGGATTAACAATTTTAGTAGATAGAAATGATAAGAAAGTTGATATCGAAAAATATACTCAGATAATAGAAGAAAGATTTAAAAATTATTGGAAGATAGGAAAAAGTAAATTTGTATTAAAAACTCATTGTGATTTACTTGAATATCCTCAAGATTTATCTTCGTGTAAAACAGAATCAGAAATTATTTCTTTTATTGAAGATTGTCATAAATATACAAAATCTGAATCTTATGTAAAAAGAGTTGATAAAGAGTTAATAGAGAATAAAAATAGAAATAATACTATTTTAAAAATAGTTGAGTCAGCTATTGAAAAAGATGGAATTGATGTATATTTCCAACCTATTTACAGTATAAAAGAAGATCGATTTACAAATGCAGAAGCACTAGTTCGATTAAAGGATAAAGATACTATAGGCTATATTTCTCCAGAAGAATTTATTCCAATGGTTGAGAAAAATGGTTTGATTGTAACTTTAAGCAATATTATTTTTGATAAAGTCTTTGTTTTCTTATCAGAAAATGATATTTGTAATAAAGGTATAAATCATATTGAAATCAATCTTTCTGGTGTTCAATCAATAGATTCTGATTTGCCAAATCAAATGGG
>CAYFND010000002.1:0-56908 GCA_964344405.1 uncultured Treponema sp.
CTATTGTGGAGGGGCCTATGCTCCTCCCTTTTTGCACTTCGTCATTGAACTCGGGGAAATTTAATTTTCCATATATCAAATATTTTGGGGGTAAATATGATTATTTTAGAAAAAAATAGCACCTTATAAATTGTTCAAGATTTTATAAGGTGCTTAAAAAATACGCACAAATAAATGTACTGTAATTTATAAATCAAAATATTTTACATTTATGTTGTGTCTTTAGTCAATTAGATTGCTTAGTAAAGAGCAATCTTTATATCTATATTTTATAAAGGTTGAAAAAAAATGGCTGATACAATAAAAACAACATTTGCGGATTCAAGCAAAAACGGAAGAATTACATTATATGTAAATCCTTTTAACAATGGTTCTGAATATTATGGACGATTCGAACGAAATACAGTAAACACAGCAAATATTATTGCTCGAATTCAGAAAAAACAAGCAGGAACAAACGAACTTGCAATTAATCAAATTGCAGGATTTCTAAAAGAAGAGATACTTGAAGCAATTCGCTCTGGTGAATCTGTTAATGTAATGGATTTAGGAACTTTTTACATTTCAACTAATGCTAAATTTAATGGAACATCTATTGAACAAAACGACAAGCCTCTTTGTGTAAAATTTACCCCAAGTCAATTAGTTCAAAATGCTGTTAACGACATTCAAATAAAAAATGTTACAATTGCAACTACAGACCCTCAAATCACTTCTATAACTGATCAACTTACAGGAAATACAGACAAAGTACTTTCATCAAGAATGAACATTCTTATAGAAGGATCTCGGATTAAAATTGGAGGTGATGGAAGTGGAGTGTTTTTATGTCCTCTAGATGAAAATC
This sequence comes from uncultured Treponema sp., assembly GCA_964344405.1. Lineage (GTDB taxonomy): Bacteria > Spirochaetota > Spirochaetia > Treponematales > Treponemataceae > Treponema_D. The sequence continues at coordinate 848 of CAYFND010000002.1, forward strand.
AGGATATTGTAAAAGATGAATCTTTGTGGATTTCTTGTCCAAGAATCATCAAGAATACAAACACCAAAGTTGAATTCTATTTGGGAGCGACTGCATTAACCGACACAAGCTACAAGATTTTATTAAGAACTTACTATCAAAATGGGGCTTCTCAAGCTAAAACAGCAAAAGAAGTCCTTAGTGATATAGTAACAATTATTAAAGTAAGCGAGTAACAGTAAAAAAGTTTCGCCCCCACAACATAAAACTTGTTATGGGGGCGATTTATTTTCCACTAATCTCGTTCAAATAAATCTCTTGTGTAGATTTTTGCATCAACATCCGCTAACTCTAAAGATTTTCTATTGCAAATTATTACATCTGATTTAGTTTTAAATGATTCCAAATCTTTTATTACTTCTGAATTAAAATAACTATCCTCTTTTAATGTTGGTTCATAAATAACTATTGTTATACCTTTGGCTTTCAATCTTTCCATAACATCTTGAATAGCACTAGTTCTAAAATTATCACTATTCATTTTCATTGTGAGTCTATATATTCCAACACATTTTGGATTTCTTTTTAATATCATGTTTGCTATATGCTCTTTTCTTGTAACATTACTTTCAACAATAGCACTAATTAAATTCTGTGGGACATCCGCATAATTTGCTCTTAATTGTTTTGTATCCTTTGGAAGACAATATCCGCCATAACCAAAGGAAGGATTATTATAATTGTCTCCAATTCTTGGATCCAAGCAAACACCTTTTATGATTGAACCAGTATTTAGATTTCTGATTTCTGCATATGTATCTAATTCATTAAAATAAGCTACTCTCAAAGCCAAATATGTATTTGAAAACAATTTTACAGCTTCTGCTTCTGTTGGCTTCATATACAAAACAGGAATATCTTTCTTTAATGCACATTCTTGTAAAAGATTTGCAAAGACGTTTGCTTCTTTACTTTCATCACCAATGATTATTCTTGATGGATACAAATTATCATAAAGAGCTTTTCCTTCCCTTAAGAATTCTGGAGAAAAAATTATATGTAATTTGGGATGCTGAATTCGCATTTTTTCTGTGAACCCAACAGATACTGTGGATTTAATAATTATAACTGTTGTTGGAGATATTTTTTCTATATCAGAAATCACACTTTCAACACTAGATGTGTCAAAATAATTTTTTTCAGTATCATAATTTGTTGGAGTTGCAATAATTATAAAATCAGCATTCTTGTATGCTTCTTCTTTATCCAATGTTGCAGTTAAATCCAATTGCTTTGAAAACAAATAGTCTTGTATCTCTTTGGGCTAAAAGAACTGCATTTGCAAGACCTACATAACCTATTCCACTAATTCCTATTTTTATATATTACACCAAATTATTTTTGTTCAGAAATTCTTTTTTCTCTATATTACATCAACGAACGTTCTTTCATTTCTATTAAACAAAATCAATCCTAAGAACAAACATAACAATGTTATTCCTATACTTTCCAACAACATATCTAAAGGAACATTTCCTGCTCCAAAAAAGCAAACTCTAAAAAACTCTATTGGAGCACTTACTGGATTCGCACAAATTATTGCCTTCATACTTGAAGGAACTTCAGATAAAGGATATACAACCGGAGTAGCATACATTAACAATGAAACTAAATGTGTTAATACCAAAGCTATATCCCTATATTTTGTTGTAATAGAAGAAATAATCATTCCTAGCCCTGTTGAAAGAACACCTATCCACAAAATTATCAATGGAAAATAAAGCATCATTAAGGAAAAATGAACTGGTGCACCTTTTATCATGTAAAAAATAAAAAGACACATTAATAGTACAAATTGAATCAGCAATTTAATAACAAAACCTGCAGTAGAAGCAATTGGAGCTGTTAATCGCGGAAAATAAACCTTACTAAAAACAGCCTTGTTATTTGTAAATACATTTGAAGCAGCTAAAAATCCATCAGAAAAGAAAGTCCAGAGCATAGTTCCAGAAAAATAGAACAAAATCTGAGGAGTTCCATCAGTTCCTATATTTGCCAAATTTCCAAATATGAACATATACATAATTGAAGAGATTATTGGCTGAACTAAATACCACAAAGGACCTAAAATTGTTTGTTTGTAATAAGTAATAAAATCTCTTTTTATAAAAAGAAGAATTAAATCTCTATATTCCCAAACTTGTTTTAAATTTAAATCCAATAATTTCTTTTTTGAAGAAATTACACTTGTCCATTGCTCGTTCTCTTTTCTAACAATATTATCTCTAGCCATTTATCAACACCCTAATTTATTTTATAATTTCTTTGTTCCAGACAAAAAATCTTTATACGCCAATGCAATTCCTTCATCAAGCTCAACTTTCGGATTCCAACCTAAAGCTACAAGTCTTGAAATATCACATAATTTTCTTGGAGTACCGTTTGGTTTGGTTTCATCCCAAACAATTTTACAAGTTCTGTCTTTGCAATCTGCATAAACTATATCTCTAACTTTTTCTGCAAGTTGTTTTATTGTTAATTCTTTTCCACTTCCAACATTTACAAAGTCTCCTGTTGGAGTTCGTAAATCAGAAGCATTTTTATTTTCCATTAAATAAACAACTGCTTGTGCCAAATCTTCACTATATAAAAATTCGCGTAATGGAGAACCATTTCCCCATAAAACAACTTCATCTTTTTTAGATGATTTTGCCTCGTGGAATTTTCTAATCATTGCTGGAAGAACATGGGAACCTTGCAATTCATAATTATCACCTGGTCCATAAAGATTTGTTGGCATAACTGATAAATAATTAGTTCCATATTCAAAATTATATTTTGTACAAAGTTTAATTACAGAAATTTTTGCTATTGCATAAGCGTCATTTGTCGGTTCAAGAGGCCCTGTTAAAAGTGATTCCTCTTTAATTGGCTGTTCTGCCATCTTTGGATAAATACAAGAAGAGCCCAAGTTCATCAATTTTTTTACATTATTTTTATAAGACGCCTGTACAATATTAAAACCAATCATCATGTTTTCATAAATAAAAGCAGCAGGATGGGTTGAATTAGCTCCAATACCGCCAACGTGAGCTGCGGCCAAGAATACATACTCTGGTTTTTCTTTCTCAAAAAAAGCATCTACAGCCTGTTGATTTGTTAAATCCAAATCTTTATGACTTCTAGTGATTATATTTGTATAACCTTTGTTTTTTAGATTTCTATAAATTGCACCGCCAACAAGTCCATTGTGACCAGCTACGAATATTTTTGAATTCTTTTCCATTTTAACTACTCTTTTATCTTTTATGAACAAAACGTTCTGATTTTACGTATTCCATATCATGCTTCATCATTATTCTTACTAATTCTTCAAATGTAGTCTTTCTTGGATTCCAACCCAAAACTGACTTTGCTTTAGTTGGATCACCAAGCAATGTTTCAACTTCTGAAGGACGGAAATATTTAGGATCAACTTCAATTAAAACTTCACCAGTCTTCTTGTTGTATCCTTTTTCATCAACACCTTCACCTTTGAACTCCAAGTCAATTCCAGCTTCTTTGAATGCAATTGAACAGAATTCTCTTACAGAATGTTGCTCGCCTGTAGCAATTACAAAATCCTCTGGAGCTTTTTGCTGAAGAATCAACCACATACATTCAACATAATCTTTTGCATAACCCCAGTCTCTAAGGGCATTCAAATTTCCCAAATATAATTTTTTCTGAGTTCCTTGAGCAATACGGCTAGCTGCAAGAGTTATCTTTCTTGTAACAAAAGTTTCACCTCTTCGTTCAGATTCATGATTAAACAAAATTCCGTTTGCACAGAACATTCCATAACTTTCACGATAATTTTTCATAATCCAGAATCCGTACAATTTTGCAACTGCATACGGAGATCGTGGGTAAAATGGAGTAGTTTCTTTTTGAGGAACTTCTTGTACCAAACCAAAAAGTTCAGATGTAGATGCTTGATAAATTTTACAGCTTTTTTCCATTCCCAAGAAATGAACAGCTTCCAATATACGAAGAACACCTGTTGCATCTGTATCAGCAGTAAATTCCGGTACTTCAAATGAAACTTGAACATGAGATTGAGCGGCAAGGTTATAAATTTCTGTTGGTTTAATTTCTCTAATCAAACGGATTATACTTTCAGAATCAGTCAAGTCACCATAATGAAGATTGACTTTTCTATCTTTGTGCATATCTTCAATTAATTCATCTATATATAAATGTTCAATTCTGCCTGTATTAAATGATGATGAACGGCGAATAATTCCATGAACATCATAACCTTTATCTAATAAGAACTCTGCTAAATAAGAACCGTCCTGACCTGTTATACCTGTAATTAATGCTATTTTTTTATCAGACATACAAAAAACTCCATTGTTTTAATCCTTTTAAAATACACTTTTTCTGGCTTTATATCAACTCTTTGACTTTTATGCAGCTGAGTTTCTTTCTTGAATACATTTTTCAAGACCGCAATTTGCTTCTATTTGAATCTTTGAACTTTCCGACGCTTGAATCACCAAATTGTATACGTTTTCAGATTCGTCATAATCACCTTTCAAGCGGTAAACATCTGCTAAATCAATTTGCATTTGAAAGAACTGGTCAAAATCCTTTTCTTCTTCAATCTGTTCCCAAGCTTCAATTGCTATCCAATAATGTGAAATTGCATCTAAAAGTGATGATTGATTTTTTGCCCTCACCGCTGATTCCAACGCATATTTTACAATCTTCTTCTGCTCTTTTGCTTCTTGTGCGTAATATTCCAGCTTTTCTACTATTTGAGAATAATCATCTTTATATTCATCTTCAAAAAATTCCAAAATATGAAGATTCAAATCTTTTTTTGTTGTATCCAGAATTGTTTCATAAATCAAATCTCTTGTAACACCATTTGTAAACATATATTCATCATCTTTATTTTCATCTTTGATAATTAAATTATGTTTTTCCAAATCAGACAAAGACTTCAACATATCTTTTTCCGTAAAGCCTTCTGGCAGAAGTTTTTTCAAACAATTGGTGAAGAAAGTTTTTCCCATTGCTGAGGCTGTTTTACAAATTATCTGGTCTTCAAACTTCAACGAATCAAAACGAGACAAGACTATATTTTGAATTGATGACGGGATCTTTATATCCTGCTCTTTATCAGACAAACTTCTAAAACCATTTTCATCTTCAACAAGGATTCCTTTTTCAATAAAGCCTTGAATAATATTTTCAATAAAGAAAGGATTTCCGGAAGCATTCGCAACAATTTTAGATACAAAAGTTTCATCGGTTTCTTTCATATTCAATAAAGACTTTGCTAGCTCGATTGATTTTTTCTCTGAAAGTTGCTTTAACTCAAGGAAATCAAAGTCATTCTCATCAAAATAATCCACCAAATCATCTGAATCACGAACAGTAAACAAAAACAGCATTTTTGCTTCGGCTTTATGTTGTTTTAAATATTTTAGCATATTCAGAGAAACATCATCACTCCACTGAAGACTGTCAATAATGATTATGATTTTTGTTTCTTTGAATAAAAGAAGAATTTTATAAATCAATGAAAAAAGGTGGTTTTGTTTTGCAGAAATATCCATACTGACAATTTCTGTTGGTTCCATAAAATTATAACCAAACATATTTAAAAAAGTTGGAATCCAAAAAAGCTCTTCAGGAAAATGCTCATAAAAGAATGATTTAACTAAAATTTCAGATGTATCAAGAGGAATACTTGTTGGCAGCTGCATAATCTGCCTAATTATTGATTGCCAGCAGAAAAAAGGAGTTGACTGTTCATACTGATAGCAATAGCCGGTGTAAACAAAAACTTCTTCGTCCTTTTTCTTGAGCTGATTTATAAAACTATCCAGAAGGAAACTTTTTCCAATTCCCGCTTCACCCCTAACACCAATAAAATTCATTTGTGAATTTTCTATTTTATCATAAAGTTCCAACAAACAAGCTAACTCTTCTGTTCTAACAAGAAGCTTACCCTTACTTTCAATTGATTTTGAAATAACCTTAAATGATTTGAATCTATATGCTGTTTGTAACCCTTTATAACCTTTACAACTAATTCCTGTGATTAAGCTTGTCTTACAAAATCTTTTTACAAATTCATTTGTCTTTCCATCCATCAAAAGGGCATAATTTTCATTTTCTTTTGTAGACATCATCAACCTGGCCGCAAAATTGATGGAATTTCCAATTATTGTATAGTCTTTTCTTAAAATTCCGCCAAATTCACCGGCGTAAACCATTCCTGTAACAAGACCGACATGAACTTTCTTAATCTCTTTTTTATTGATACAATCCCTCATAATTTCTGAACTGCAAAAAAGAGCGTTTCTTTCTTTATTTTCCAATGCTGACGGAATTCCAAAAACTATAGGAAAAACAATGCCTTTATCAGAAAAATCCGGCTTCATACAATATCCACCATATTTTTCAGACTTTTCACAAACTGTTGTATAAATGAAATTCAATATTTCTAAAATATCATCATTCATTCCATCCACAAGTTCATTCACGAAATCGCCATCAAATTTTATCATCAAACAAGAAACATCTTTGTATTCACCGGCAAATCCTTTTAAACTGTTTTCAATTTGATTTCTAATAACTGGATTTATAAAAGAGATTAAGCGGCCATAAAACTTTGGCTTTTCAAACAAAGGTTCCATATCAAAATAATCTGGATATTTTATATCATCAAAAAAATTCTCTGGAAGTGTTGTAAAAATATAGTGATTTCCGATCTGATAAAATGAAGTTTCAAGTCCGCATTTTTTTACAATTTGAAAAGTGCCTTCATCAATTATTAAACTTTGATTCCTGCATTCCTTCTCACAAGAAATTGCATTTCTAACAGCCCGTCCAACTAAAACTGGAGTTAAAAAATGCTCTTGAGAACCCAAAAACACCTGGTTGTAAATTCCATAACTAAAACCGATTTTTGGCTTTAAAACAAATCCGTTTGATTCTACAGAAACTGAATTATAATTATTGCTCAATTCAAGAACTCTAAACATTGCTGTAAGTGAACGTTTTACATTTTCTTCTGGAAGTTCCTCATCAAACTTTTCAAAACTTATAAGAATTGAATCGCCGGCAAATTGAAAAATGGAACCGCCGAATTCACGAATTGTTTCTGTTACAACGGAATAATATTCAGAAAGCGAGTCCGACAAATCGGCAATATCACTATTCAGATTCAAGTAATTAACAACAATGGAAGTGAATCCTATGATATCAAAATAAACAACTGTTCCTTCAAGTTTTGTAATCTTCTTGTTAAAAACACAACAGTCTGAGTCACCAATAAGTTTAATAATTTTATATGGAATATATTGCGAGAAGAGGCGTATTTCATCAACATTGGGACTTTTATTCCCTTTCAAACATTTATTACAAACCTTTTCCATATAGATATTGACTCCGAACTGTAGGATTTTACACTATCTTCTGTAAAATTTAAAGATAGGATCCTAACGGAAAACTACACTATTGAAGAAGATTTTTTATTAGAATAAAATGAAACATCATGAAAAAGCTTATCTTGCTATTTACCATTCTTTTTTCCGTATTTCTAACATGCTCTTGCGCAAACAACGTCAATGATTTTTTTCTTGCAGCGGGAAACATCAATCTTGCTTTATCACGTTCAGCTTTTACTTCTTCAGATTTAGCAGAAGGTTCACAACCTATCACCGTTACAATTTACAAATATTCAAACACAGGAGTTTCTTCTGTTTTACAAAGTGAAACAAAAGACATGACTTCCGATTCAGTTATTTTTACATTTTCAAACATCACCGTTGAAACACAAATTGTAGTAAATATCGAAGCTACAATAACTCTTGTTTCTGGTGAACAACGAACATATACAGGAAGTTCTGCAACAATACTTTCACCTTATTACACTGTTGTTTCTGGAGAAAACTACATTCCTGTCGCTTTATCACTTTCAAAAGAAAAATATACAATAACTTATCACATAGGAACGCTTGCTTTTGCAGACGAATATCTACCTGTTTATGAATTTACAGAATCAGACGAACTTATTCTTCCTTCAGAAAGTAACTTTGTTCTTCCAGCAGCAACTTATGCTGCATATTCATTTGTCGGTTGGTATTTAAATGAAGGTTTTTACGGAGATTCCATCTCAACTCTAAAAGGAAGCGACTTTCCAAGAAATATTGATTTATATGCAAGATACGGAATTATTATAGATGACAGTTCTATGTTATCAGAAACAATCAGCGACCAAAGCAGCTATACAAATCAAAGGTTTATTATTGACTGTGGAATTGATGATACCGCTTATTCAAATCTACTCACATATCCATTAAACACTGTTCATTTTGACTTAAAAGATACGGAATTAACTTCTGGAACTTACAACACCTATGCAATCCTTGATGGTTACACAATGTCAGTCTCATCAACACAACTCACATTCCTTCAAAGTATCATCTTGCCCGATATTCTTACAGAAATCACAGAAGGAACTTTCAAAGCTTCATCTTCACTTTCTTTTGTTGCAATTCCAGCTTCTGTAAAAGTTATTCAACAAAACGCATTTTTTAATTGCTCTCCTTCCCTTCATTTCTGCTTGGAATGGACTGGAGGTTGGTATTATCTTGATAACAGCGATGGTTCTTATGATGGGGTAACTTCATATTCTGGTGGAACCTACATTGAAGATATTTCAACACTTTTAACAGATACAAGCAAAATCTACATTTTCTACCACAGCTAAATCAAACAAAAAAAAGGAAGCTTCTGGATTTTTACCAAACGCTTCCTTTTTTATTATTTTAAATTCTTACAGAATTTTAAACATTAAACTTAAAGAAAAGTACATCGCCATCTTGAACGACATATTCTTTTCCTTCTTGTCTGAATTTTCCAGCTTCTTTTATTTTTTGCTCTGTTCCGTATTGTCTTAAATCTTCAACAGAATAAGCTTCTGCCCTAATAAAGCCTTTTTCAAAATCAGTGTGAATTACGCCTGCAGCCTGAGGAGCTTTGCTTCCAACATGAATTGTCCAAGCCCTGCATTCGTCTGGTCCGCCTGTAAAGAATGTTCTTAATCCCATCAAGTGGTAAGTTTTTTTTGCTAAAGTTGCCAATCCGCTTTCTGTAAGACCAACAGAATCCATAAAGTCTTTTCTATCAGCTGGATCTGTGATTTCTGCTAAATCAGCTTCAAATTTTCCACAAATAACAACAACTTCAGAATTTTCTTCTGCAGCATATTTTTTTACAATTTCAACATATTTATTTGTTCCGTCAGCAATTGAATCCTCGTCAACGTTTGCAACATAAATTGTTGGTTTCATTGTTAAAAGAAACATATCAGCAACAGCAATTTTCTCATCATCAGAAAGATTTGCCATTCTTGCACATTTTCCATCAACTAACAAAGGTTTGATTTTTGCAACGGCACTAGTCCAAGGTGCATATTTTTTCTCTTCTTCTTTTCCCAAAGAACGAACAGCCCTTGTAACTTTATCTTGACGTTTTTCAATTGTATCCAAATCAGCTTGAGCCAATTCCCAATTGATTGTCAGAATATCACTTTCCGGGTCAATTGGAGCAGCTTCATTTGCGTTATCCCTAACGTGCATAATATCTGGATTGTCAAAACATCTAACAACATGAGCGATTACAGATGTTTCACGAATATTTGCCAAGAATTTATTTCCCAGACCTTCACCTTGAGAAGCACCTTTTATAAGCCCCGCAATATCAACAAATTTAACAGCAGCAGGAGTCTTCTTTTTAGGCTGAAAAACACTTGCCATAAAGTCCAATCTTTCATCTGGTAAATCAACAATTCCAATATTTGGATCAATTGTACAGAAAGGAAAATTTTCTGCAGCAGCAGGAGAAGCAGTTAATGCTGAAAATATTGTTGACTTTCCTACATTCGGCAATCCAACGATTCCACATTCTAAAGCCATAATAACCTCAATTAATTTTTTTAGTAAATTCTAGTCTTCAACGATTTTATAACGTTCAATTGAATAGTTTTTGTCATCAGAATGATTGTCTCTAACAAAACAAGAAATTCCGTAATATGCATCTTCTTTTGAATGCCATTCAGCTCTATTTTCTTTTGAAACAGTATTGAACTTAAAATCTGTATATTTATTGCTATCTTTTGTATCAACTACATAAACCATATTAATACCTCGTAATTATTTTTGATAAAGTAGTACTAATATAATCTTATGATGTAATTTCTTCAAGTTAAACTTATAGGTCTGGGGTCTTATCAAAACTTGTCTGGTATTCAGCAAATTTACTTGTAACTTTAGCAATATCAGAAATTAACAACAACTGTGGAATTTCACAATCATAAAGAATCTTGTCAAATTGATTTACACATAAATCCGTAATTTTTGGATCCAACTCACCATTTTCAGTCATTTCTTTTAAAAGTTGAATTATTTTATCTTTTGAAAAACGCTCTTTGTAGCTTCTGCTATCTGCCAAAGCACTAATAATATCAGAAACAGTCAGAATTCTATCAGACAAAGTTAAATCTTTTTCCGTAAGGTGCAGCGGATATCCCGAACCATTCAACTTCTCATGGTGATGGCATGCAATATTACAGATTTCATCATCAACTATGCTTTCCAATATTCTCTTTGTGTGATTCACATGAACCCGCATTATGTTCATTTCTGAATAATTCAACTTGTTTGGAGATTCCAATATGTCATGAGGAATAGCAACTTTTCCAACGTCATGAAGTATTGCGCTTACAAAAAGCTTGTTTATTTCATCTTCATCTAAATCAAAACTAACTCCAATTGCATAAGCATAACAAGCGGTATTTATTGTGTGAGTTACAGTCGAAGTACTCTTAAAGTCCAATACATAAATTAAAAGTTTTAAAAGCTTTAGAGTATCATTTGACTCCAAAGTAATACCTTCAAAATATTTTTCCAACTCATCTTTAAATAAATCCGAAGATAGAATCTTTTCAAAATCCATTTTAGAATTTAATTCATTAAATATTTTTTCATAATTTGGATTTAATTTTACAGGAGAAATTTTTGCAATATTCTTAGGAATCGTTTTATTCTTATTATAAAAATCACTAACAACGGAACTTAACTGAATAATTGACGTATATTCAATTTGAGGAATCAATTTTGCAATTTTTTTATTGTAATCTTGATTAAAATAAACCATCGCCACAGAATCTGAAGCAACGGGCGTCATATAATTTATAAAATAACGGGCAAAAACATAATTCTGTTCAGTTTTTTCATTCTTTGCAAAATAATCAAAATCACTATCAAAAGTATTGAATCTATAAAACCCAATTGTATGCAAGCTAGAAATTAACAGAAGGTTTGTTAATGAAAAATTTTCTTGAAAATTACTTTCTTTTGCTAGAAGTAAAGACAGATAAGCAGTTCGTTCACAATGAGATGCTAGATTTATATTTATATTTTCAAGCATTCTATGAATAATCTGCAAACACTTGCCTGCAGATAAAACAGTAGTTGGAATAATCCTTTTTTGCTCACTTTGTAAACTTTTCATAATAAAAAATTATAACACGTCTTCTATATAAAAACAAAAGTTCAATATAATTTAAAACAGGTTATGGTTTTGGAATCAATCTTTCTAAGACTAAATCTTTTTGACGCCAATTCTTATCAACTTTGACCTGCAAATCAAGCTCGATTTTTTGAAGATAAATCTCATTCAATTTTTTTACCGCCGCAAGTCTGATTTCTTTTATTTTTGAAGCACCTTTTCCAATAACAATACCCTTTTGACTTTCGCGTTCTATGCACAAAAAGGCTCTGATCCAGATTTTCTTACCTTCATTTCTTTTTTCAACATCAGCAACTTCAACATAAACTGCGTGTGGAATCTCTTGTTCAAGACGGTTTATTGCTTCACCGCGGATAACCTCTGCTATTCTAAAAGTTAAATCTTGGTCAGTATAAGTTTCTTCTGGATACATTGCCGGCGCTACTGGTGAAATATCATAAATTCCTTTTAAAACTTCATTGATTCCAGTGTCTTTTTCAGCTGACATTTCAAAAATACGTTCTTGTGGAACTAAAGGAAGTCTTTCTGAAATAAATTTTCGTATAACTGTTGGATTTGATTCTGCCAAGTCAATTTTATTAATAGCAATCACAACTTTATCTTGAGATTTTTCAATCAATTCTGATGTATGAATTTCTTCTTCACCTGGTACTCTTGAACTATCAATTATATATAAAATGCAATCTGTGTCTCCAATTTGAGCCTGAGTTACATTTTTCAATTTTAGATTCAATTTTTTATCAGAATCGTGATATCCTGGTGTATCAATAAAAATCAATTGTCCAAAAGATGTATTCACAATACCTTTTATTGCATTTCTTGTAGTTTGAGGAATTGGAGAAACAATTGAAACAGGCTCCTGGCACGCTGTATTTAAAAAAGTTGACTTTCCACACGACGGGCGACCAATAATAGAAACGACGGCTGTTTTCAATTCGTCTTGATTTTCATTCTTTGCTATATTTTCATTCATTCATAAAAATATATACGCTTTAATAAAAAGATTAAAGTGAGAAAATTGTCTAAATTTAATCTTTAAATGTATGAACTTTCTTGAAAATCTGTTAAACTTATAAATGAAATGCAGACATCATCGGATTTTGAACAGATTGATATCGATTCTTTTTTTAATACGAATGAACAACAACAAGAAGAACATTCAAAAAGAGTTGAAATCTTTACAGAAAAGCAAAGTTCATTATTAAACAAATTCCTTCCCGTAGTACAAGAACGAAATAAAGAAAAAGCAGAAATCTTTCTTAATAGAATTGTTGATTTGGAATTTCTTTCAAACGCAATTGCCAGATTTCCTTCTCTTCTTGAACGTCATGAACTAGCCGGAGGAACACGTACTCCAACATCGTTAATAGACTCTCTTATTGCCCATCAAGGACAACGCGATTCAACATTGCACCTGCCTTCAAAAGCTGTTTTGGGCAAAGGTCTGCTTGTTGCAAAAACACACACTTTTTCCAGCATTTCAAAATACGCACACCACTTGGGCGACTGTGAAGATTTTTATAAAGCCTTTGAGACAGAAACTGTTTTATCAATGTTTTCTCTTTTGGTGGAAGACGTTTACCTTAATTTAATACAAGACACTACACTACTTCTTGAATACCGCAAAGAATGGGCCTTGTCGCTTCTTTTATTGTGGGAACACTGGAATGATCAAACCATAGAAAACGTTGCTCCAGTCCTTCAAAACGTTTGGACTGCAAGAAGAAGACTGGCTCCAGCCTTTGGAACAATGATGGGAACAAGCGAATTATTATTGATTTCCATGCAGATGGATGACCAATGGATTGCATTTATAAAGCAGAAACTTGGTGAAAGCGGAGTTTCTCAGGCAATGGAAGAATTCTTATTCGGCATTTCCTACGAACAAATTAAAACTTTAAGAACAATTTTAAAAACAAAAGGAATTGCAGCCATCGGTCGTGATGAAGTTTCAAAATTCTTGGGTGAACACGTTAAAGCAGATGCGGGATTGGATTATAGAGATTTCTATTCCATGTACACAGTCAGAAGAGACAATGCAAGATCCAGAGCAAGATTGAACATTGAAGGTCCGCACAAAACGTTGGAAGATTATTTCGTTCAGTTCGTTACAGAACAAAACAAGGAGAAACAAAAAAATGACACATTCGCAAAATAAGAATGAAATTGCAGAAGATGAAAACTCCCAGTCAAACTCCAAATCAATTAAAAATAAAAAAGTTCCATATCATTTTGGCGAAAAACTAAGAAAAGTGCGTGAACACAAAGGATATACATTAAAAGTTGTTGCCCAAAAAGCTGGAGTTTCAGAAAGTCTTGTTTCTCAAATAGAAAGAAATCATGTATCGCCAGCAATTGATACACTTTTATCTTTAGCAGATGTCCTTGATATCAATTTGGAATTCCTTTTTGAAGAATATAGAAAAAATAGACCTGTTCAAATCGTCCGTTCCACAGAAAGACCTTCAATGAATGAAGAAGACGTTGTTTACGAAGAATTATCAAAACCAGACAGTTCGGATAAAACAAATTCTTTTGAATCTTACGTTATCAAAATTCCTGTAAAATCCCACACACACAGAGGTTCATATGGACACTTGGGACGCGAATTGGGATTCATTCTAAAAGGCAAGGCTAAACTTTTATACGAGAACAACGAATACGTTTTAGGCAAAGGAGACAGTGTATCTTTTTCTGCTGGAGTTCCTCATGTTCTAGAAAACATAGGTGATGATGAACTTGAAGCCTTTTGGTTAGTCACACCAGCCCAACGTTTTACAAATGAATAATTCAAATTAATTAGTTTTGAATATTTTCCTAATTGATTAAACTTTTATTTTATGATAACCTTACTTCACTTATTCGGAACCCCGTTTAGAGGGAGGTGATTTTAAAATGGCAACAATTAATGTTGATGATACAGAAAATCTTGAAAAAGCAATTAAACGTTTCAAGAGAATGGTTGAAAAAGAAGGTATTATTCGTGAATACAAAAAACGTGAATATTACGAAAAACCATCTACAATTCTTAATCGCAAGAATAAGACTCTTCAGCGCAAAATGATGAAGAAAACAAAAAAAACACATGAAACAAAATCTGCTTACTAATTTTTTAGTCAGCTAATGTGAAAAACCCGGTTTATTACAAATCGGGTTTTTTATTTTTAAATAATTTTTTTAATTTATTCGAAAATATTGCAACATTATTACACTTTCTGTATAATTATTTAATTTTATTTTTATTTATATGTATAAATATTCATTTTTTAGAGTTTTTATGCATATAAGTAACCCTTTTTACCAATGGAGGCCGACAATGAGAACAGAGATCACAGATACTGTCATTTTAAAGAAACTTGCAGAAATGGTAAAACACAATGATCCAATCAATCCTGATTTATATACTAAATTTGATGTAAAACGTGGATTAAGAAATGCAAATGGAACTGGAGTTCTTGTTGGCCTTACCCGCATTGGTGATGTCGTTGGTTACGAAATGAAAGATGGTGAAAAAATTGCCATTCCAGGAAAATTGATTTATCGCGGTTACAATGTTGAGGATTTAATCAACGACGCAGAAACAAATAATCAATTTGGATATGAACAAGCGGCTTATCTTCTTTTATTCGGAGAACTTCCAAATAAAGACCAATTGTCAGCTTTCTCTGATTTTTTGGGGGAATGCAGAGTTCTTCCACCTAATTTTACTGAAGACATGATTATGAAAGCTCCTTCAAACGATATTATGAACAAGATGGCTCGCGGTGTTCTTGCAAGCTATTCTTATGATAAAAATCCAGAAGATAGATCAATTGCAAATATAATCAGACAATGTATAGAATTAATTGCAAGATTTTCAACTTTGGCTGCATACGGATATCAAGCTAAAAGACGCTATTACGATGACAAGAGTATGTTCATTCATAATCCAAAACCTGGTTTATCAACTGCAGAAAACTTTTTAAGATTGATTCGCTCAGACAAGGCTTATTCCAGACTAGAAGCTGAAATCCTTGATTTGGCTTTGATTCTACACGCAGAACACGGAGGAGGAAACAACTCTTCTTTAACAGTACACGTTGTTTCATCAGCTGATACAGATACATATTCCGCAATTGCAGCAGCAGTCGGTTCATTAAAAGGAAGAAGACACGGAGGCGCAAACATTCGTGTTGTAGAAATGATGGACGACATTAAGACAAATGTAAAAGATTGGAGCAACGAAAACGAAATTTCTGAATATTTATACAAAATTGCCAGAAAAAATGCTTTTGATAAATCAGGATTAATTTACGGAATGGGACACGCTGTTTACACAATAAGCGATCCTCGTGAAGTTCTTCTAAAAAGAAAGGCTAAAGAATTGGCACAAGAAAAAGGAATGCTCAATGAATTCCAACTATATGATTCAATTGAAAAACTTTCTCCAAAAATCATTGCTGATGTTCACCAATCTGATAAAAATATTTGCGCAAACGTAGACTTTTATTCAGGATTTGTTTATTCAATGTTGAACATTCCTCGTGAATTATATACACCTCTTTTTGCAATTTCACGTATTGCAGGTTGGTCAGCACACAGAATTGAGGAAGTTATTTCTGGTGGAAGAATTTATCGTCCGGCATATAAAAATATTTCTGAAGAAAGAGATTTCACACCTCTTCTAGAAAGAAAGTAGTCGGCATGGAAAGAATAGATAAACTCCTTTCGCACGAAGGCTTTGGTTCAAGAAAAGATATAAGAAAATTACTCAGGAACACAGTTGTTCTTTTAAATGACAAGCAGATTTTTGACTGTTCGCTTTCAATCAATCCAGAAACTGACATTTTATCTGTTGATGGAAAAATTGTAGACTTGCATAAAAATATTTATCTGATGATGAATAAAATCCAGAATACAGTTTCTTCAAATAAAGACGGTGATCATCAGACTGTTTTTGATTACCTTGACGACAATTTTAAAACTCCATACTTACAAGACAAACTTCATTTGATCGGCCGACTTGATATTGATACAGAAGGACTGTTGATTTTTACAACAGACGGAGCTTTAACACACAAATTAATTTCTCCAAAAAATAATATTGCTAAAACATATTTTGTCGTTCTAAAAAATGAGGAATCAGAAGCCCACAAAAAAGAAATTGAAACTCTTTTTGAAAAAGGCATTCACATTCCTTCTGAAGACAACGACGCTGAAGCAGACTGTAAAAGCGCAAAAATCAAATGGGCGACACCTGAAGAATGTGCTGATATTTGCAAAAACTCCAGTTGGAACAGCGACTTTCCCACAGCAGCGTTTTTAACAATAACTGAAGGTAAATATCATCAAGTAAAAAGAATGTTCAGAGCTGTAGAAAACGAAGTTATCTATTTAAAGAGAGTTTCAGAAGGAAAACTAACCTTGGACAAAAATCTAAAACCAGGTGAATACAAATATATTGAGAATCTTGACGATTTGCTTGATTTATAAAGATTGATAATCTACAATTTAATTTCTTAATTTTATTTTTTTTAGAGGCGAATAATGACAGATATTGAAATAGCACAAAATAACAAAATGGTTCTAATTACAGAAATTGCCGCAAAACTTAATATCAATGCAGATAAAATTGAACAATACGGAACATATAAAGCAAAAATTACAATGGATGAGCTTAGAAGCTTACAAGATAAAGCTTCAAAAAATCCAGGTAAACTTATTTTAGTTACTGCATTAACACCAACTGCCGCTGGAGAAGGAAAATCAACAGTTTCTATTGGTTTGAACGATGGATTATGCAAAATCGGTAAAAAATCAGTTGTTGCATTAAGGGAACCTTCACTCGGACCTTGTTTTGGAATAAAAGGTGGCGCTTGTGGTGGCGGTTATGCACAAATTGTTCCAATGGAAGACATCAATTTACATTTCACAGGTGATTTACACGCCATTTCAATTGCAAACAACTTGATTTCAGCTTTAATTGACAACCACATTCAACAAGGAAATGATTTAAATATTGACCCAAGGACAATTACTTGGAAGAGATGCGTTGACTTAAACGACCGCTCGCTCAGAAACATCATTATTGGATTGGGCGGAAGAATGCAAGGCGTTCCTCGTGAAGATCATTTTACAATTGCTGTTGCTTCAGAAATTATGGCAATCATTTGTTTGTCTAGGACAATCAAAGAGTTAAAAGAAAAAATTGATAACATCGTAATTGCACAGAATTACAACAAAGAACCAGTTAGATTTAAGGAATTACATTGTACAGGAGCTGTTGCTGTTCTATTAAAAGACGCTATCAGACCAAACTTAGTTCAAACATTGGAAAAGAATCCAGCATTTGTTCATGGTGGACCTTTTGCAAATATCGCCCACGGTTGTAACAGCGTGAACGCAACTTTATGTTCGCTTGCAACTGGTGAATACGTTGTTACAGAAGCCGGCTTTGCCGCAGATTTAGGTGCAGAAAAATTCTTGGATATAAAATGCCGCCTGGCAGGATTAAAACCAAATGCAGTTGTAATTGTAGCCACAATCAGAGCCTTAAAAATGCACGGTGGAGTTGATAAAAAAGCTCTTTCAGAAAAAAACAACGACGCCATCAAAGCTGGTTTTGAAAACCTTAGAACTCATATTCAGAACATCAAGAAATTTGGACTTCCTTGCGTTGTAGCAATCAACAAGTTTATTACTGATACAGATGATGAAATCAACCTTGTTAAAAACTTATGTAAAGAAGAAAATGCAACCGCAGTTTTGAGCGAAGGTTGGGAAAAAGGTGGAGAAGGAACAAAAGAACTTGCAAAAGCCGTTGTTGATGTAGTTGAAAATGAAAAATCAGATTACCATCCACTTTATAGCTTGGATTTGTCTTTTGAAGAAAAAATCAGAACAATTGCAACTCAAATCTACAGAGCCTCTGACATAGAAATTGATAAAGCTGCATTAAAAAAATTGCATGATTTTGAACTTCAAGGATACAAGAACCTTCCTGTTTGTATTGCAAAAACACAGAATTCAATCTCTCATGACCCAAAATTAATCGGTTCACCAAAAGGATACTTATTCCCAATTAAAGACGTTCAATTATATGCTGGAGCTGGTTTTGTTGTAGCACTCGCAGGTGACATCATGACAATGCCTGGACTTCCAAAGATTCCTGCAGCCACAAACATTGATGTTGATGATGACGGAAAAGTTTCTGGATTGTTTTAATAAAAAAAATAATAAATCGTTGATAAAATCTTAGTTTTAATATAAACTAAGATTTCACCCGAGCCATTAGCTGATTTGGATAGAGCATTCGCCTCCTAAGCGAAAGGTGGTGCGTTCGAATCGCATATGGCTCATTTTTTTTAGAATTCGTAATAAACGCCAGCTTTAGCAAAACCGGCAAATCCATCTTTTATAGCATCAACTTTATCAGCAGCACTATTATAATGGCAAAGATACATCTTTTCTTTAACTTCAGAAGGAAGAGTTTTTAACTGAGCATATGAAGCGTGAACAGTTTCTGCCGTTCCATTTACATCGCAATCATGAAAAATATACTCAATATTGTAATTCTGCAAAATCCAATCAAGCTGACTTTTATTAAACTGGGTGTCCGCGGTAAACAAGATTTTATCATCAATAATCATTCCCACTGAATACAAAGCTTTTTGAAAAAATCGGCCGCTAGTGATTATATGTTTTGTTCTAAAAAGTTTTAGATTAATTTCACCAACATTTGTTGCATACATCAGAAAAGGTTTTTTCCTAAGTAAAGCCGGCTCAATTTGATTAAAATAATCATCAAAATAATTCACTCCGCCTTCATTCAGTTCCAAACCACCGCTCAAAGTATTTTTCCAAAGTTTATTTCTAAATTCATTTGTAATATAGCAATTTAATTTTTGTTTCTTCAAATATTTTCCAATAAGTGCAAGTTCCTCAAGGCAGCCAACATGATCAGCATGAGCGTGAGTTAATAAAATATTATTGATTTTACAAATATCAGTGTTGTATGTTTTCTCCATTGCATAAGAAAAAAGAGTTCCGCAATCAACCAATAGGTGAGCGTCTCCTTTTATCAGAAGAAGATTTGTTTGATAATTATTTTTTGAAAAAGCACTTCCAACTCCTATAAAAAACATTTCTAGGTTTCCAGAATTGGTAAGATTAATTGATTTATCAAATTGCCTTATTTTCATATTTTGATTATATCCCTTTTTGTACTTTTCCGCGATACCTTTTTAATTATCAGCCTTATTTTCCAATAAAAACGGTAACTTATATACATCTTTCACGCCATCAACAAGAATTCCGCTCATTCCCATCTGCAATGGAAGCCCAATATCCATATCAAACCTGTCACCAATAGACAGACACAATTCAGGTGCAGATTTTAATATCTTACAAGCTGTCATAAATGGCTCTTCCGCTGGTTTTGATTTAAAACAAGTGTCCAAACCAACAATATCACAAAAATACTGGGTTACACCAATTGCATCCAGCGTCTTTTTTGCAGGTAAAACAGGATTGTTTGTAACACATATCATTTTGTATCTCTTGCTTAATTGAACAAGTGTATTTTGAAGTTTCTCATCTTTTTGTAAAAAGTTTGCAGGTTCTAAAAGAGTCTTTCTCCATTCAACACTTTTTTCTATCGGTACACCAAAATGCACAAGAAGATTTCCAAGACTGATTTTTTGATTATCATGATTTTTTGCCCATTCAACCCTAAAGTCACTCACTTTCTTTCTTGCAAGTTCCGCACTAATATTATTTTCTTTAGCAAACTCACGAATCTGGCAGTCAACCTGTTCATAAGCGTAATTATCATTTGTATATAAAGTTGAATCAATGTCAAAAATAATTGATTCAACATTCTTTTCTAATTTAAATATTTTCATTTTCTCTGTTGTTCGGATAATAAATCTTTGTAGTTTTTTCTATTTTTTTTGCAGCTTCTTTAATATTACTAAAAATTCCAACACCAGTTAATGCACAACAAGCATCTCCCACAAGTTCTGAATCTTCACAATTTCTAACAACAAGCTTTACACCAAGGAAATCAGCCCGCTTTTGCATCCACAAACTGTTTCTCACCTGTCCACCAGTGACTACAATTTCTGTTGGAGGCTTTATTTGATTTTCAACCAATATTGATTTCAAACTTTCATATGATTTTTTTAATTCATTCAAAATATTATTTAAAACAAGAAAACCTTCGTCGTTCTTTCCAGAAAAAGAATCTTCATATAATTGTTGAAAAGATATTTTTTCATTCTGCTCAAATTCTATCTTCTGTTTTAATTTTAAAAATTTTCTGCCGGATTCTTTTTCCAAGACTGCAAGATTCCACAATCCGCTCATAACTGAAGGCAACGTCCTGGCATTTTCTGAAACAATAATCTTCTCTGTGCAATAATTGAATCCTTCACTAGAACCACATCGTTCGCAAAGTTTTCCATTATCAAGGGTATTTGTTCCAATCATCGCTGCTACAAAATCTGGACCTGCAGAAAAAACAGGTATTTCTGATTCCTTTAATCCCAAGTAATTCTTGATTTGCCCAGTCATTTTTCCACATAATTGAGCAACATTCTTATATTCAGGCAGCTTGTCTTCTGGAATTTCACATTCTTTTAGTTGTTCTTTATTCCAATATGCCATTGTAAATCTTTCTTCAGGCAAAATTGTTACAGAGCTTCCTGTTAATTTGTAAATTAAGTATTCGTAACTGGAATATAATTTTTTTGTATTTTCAAAGTCATCAGGATATAGATTTCTAAAGGCTAAAATTCGAGGAAGGAAAAGTGAGCTTTTGCAGGATTCAGGAATTTCAAGATTTTGAGGAAGCGCTTTATTCCAAATAACAGTCCTTCCATTATCAGAAACAACTGTAGGTCCGTTTCCAGAAACTCCAACCGCAATTACAGCATAGTTTGAGTCATCTACACTTTTTTTCATCTTGATTATTGCATCTTTTAGTTTTACCAACCATTGATTAGCAATAAATGAATCATCGGGATTTTTAAAAGACTCTGCAAATAAAGAAACGACCTCACCTTTTTCGGTAAATAAACCTACTTTTAGCGAGGTCGTTCCAATGTCTACACTTAAGACACATCTAATCATTATTTAGCTGAATCTTCTGTAGTTGAACTATTTTTTTGTAATTTTACAAGCTTTTCTATAATCGTTCTGTTATCAAGCAAATCACTTAACGACTGATTATAATGGATGCGTGTGATTACATTTGCGAACAAACCACTTACGTTTGTGCTTATGTACCATTCACGTTTTAAAAGCTCTTCATGATAAACAGCATTTGTACCAATTATTCTGTAGAAAAGACCTTTTTCATAAGCTTCATCAAATTGTTTAATGGCATCTCCAGTAAAGAAAGGTAAACTGATTGCACAAATAACTTTAGTTGCACCCTGTTCTTTTAAGAATCCCATTGCTTTTAATAAAGTTCCACCTGTTCCAAGCATATCATCAGCCAAGAAAGCAACTTTTCCATTAACATCACCAAGTAATTTTACTGACTTAATGTTAGTTTCATGAGCGTTCTGAGTTACAATTGAATAATCTCTTTCTTTGTAAATCATAGCAAGAGGAAGTTTTAATCCAGAAGCGTAGAATTTATTTCTATCAATAGCACCTGTATCTGGAGATACAATTACTAAATCATCTTTTTTACCAGTTAAATCAACAATGTTTCCAAGTTCTCTAATAATTTGATAACTTGCATGTAGATTTTCTAGATTTACTTTTGAGAAAGCGTTTACTATTTCCCTTGAGTGAATATCAAGAGTAATAATTCGGCTTACACCTATAATTTCGTAGATATGGCCCAACATACTTGCTGTTAAACCTTCACGACCCTTCTTTTTGTGCTGTCTGCTATATGGATATGCCGGCAATACAAGGGAAATTTTCTCTGCACCAGCTTGTCTAACAGCATCAATTGTTACAAGAAGTGACATTACATGGTCGTTTACAGAAAGAACAACTTTGTTTTTTCCGCCGTTCAATGTTAGTTCTTCATGATTTTCAACATCTTGAAAAATAAAAACATCTTTTCCACGAATTGTTTCTAGAAGTTCAGTCTTGAACTCTCCATTTGCAAAATACGTAAACCTTGTATTAACTTTGAACTCAGGTTGACGATATTTGTCAGTTTTACCTCTTATGCACAAGTCACTAGTTTGCAAATCGTTTTGCAAATTAATCTTGTTCACAAGCTCTTCTTTTGTAAGCTCATAACGTTTTGATACAACATCGTTCTTTAATGTAAAGCGATGTTTGTACATTGTTTTAAGGTGCGTTATGACTTCATCGGCGAAAGCTTCGCCACCAGGACACGCAACAATCGCAAGACTTGTTGGTTCGGAATAAGGCATATTCAAGACCTCTTTATATAGGATTTCTACGAAAAATATAACATATCTTGCGGTTTCTTACAATATTTAATCATTGTTAATTAATTTAATAAATTC
Source organism: uncultured Treponema sp. (assembly GCA_964344405.1). Lineage (GTDB taxonomy): Bacteria > Spirochaetota > Spirochaetia > Treponematales > Treponemataceae > Treponema_D. The sequence continues at coordinate 23,899 of CAYFND010000002.1, forward strand.
TTTTTAAAATAAAACGACCGTTCTGAATCAACTTCAAAACGGTCGTTTTTTAATCAAATAATTTTTATTGATTTAACTTATTTTTTTAGGAATTCAGCGAATTTTTCTGAAGTGAAGCCCAAGTATTCTGCTACTTTTTTAGCAGGACCAGATTCACCAAAACGGTCAATTCCAAAAACATCATCTTTAGAAGAAACAAACTGCAACCATTCCATGCTGATTCCAGCTTCTGTAGCTACAACGCGTTTTGCTTTTCCAATGATTGAATTCTGTTCTTCAGTTGAAAGATTTTCAAATTTCTTCAAATCTGGAACAGAAATAATTCTGATTGTCTTTCCACTAACAAGTTTTGCAGCATCAATTGCCATATTAACTTCAGAACCACTAGCCAAAATTGTAATATCAGGAGTATTACTTCCTTCTTGAACTACATAAGCACCTTTTTGAGCCATGTTTTCTTTCCAATTTTTATCAGCTTTTTCATAAACACTTAAAGCTTGTCTTGTAAATGCCATACAAACTGGATGATCTTTAGAAGCATAAGCCATTTTCCAAGCCTGCATAGATTCTTCAGGATCACCTGGACGAATTGCTTGAACATTTGGAATTGAGCGTAAAGCTGTCATTGTTTCAATTGGTTGATGAGTTGGACCGTCTTCTCCAACATAAATTGAATCGTGAGTGAAAACATAAATTACAGGAAGTTTCATTAAAGCGTTTACACGTAATGAAGGTCTTAAATAATCAGAGAATACCAAGAAAGTTGCGCAGAATGGTCTTAATCCACCGTGTAAAGCTATACCTGCACAAACTGTAGACATTGCAAATTCACGAATTCCGTATTCAATTGTTCTTCCTTTTCTGTTTTCTGGAGAGAAAGTGCCGTCATCATAAGCTGCGAATGCTGTTTTGTTTGGTCCCATCAAATCTGCAGAACCACCGACAAGGTTACCATAACGAGCTGCAATTACGTTCAATGCTTTTCCACTAGCGTCTCTTGTTGCACAAGAATCACCAACTTTATATTCAACATCGGCAATAGTTCCAGTTTCACCGTCACAATGGAAAGCATCCCACTGTTTTCTTAAATCTGGATTTTCTTTTGACCAAGCATCAAATTCTGCATTCCAATCAGATTCTGCTTTAGCAAATTCAGCTTTCTTGTTTTCAAAATATTTATAAGCTTCTGGCACAACATAGAAATCTTTATCTTCTGGAAGTCCCAATGCTTTTTTAGCTGCAATAACACCTTCAGCACCAAGAGGAGCACCGTGAACATCAGCTGTTCCTTGTTTTGGAGCACCTTTTCCAATTACAGACTTCAACATAATCAAAGTCGGCTTGTCTGTGCAAGATTTTGCTTCTTTTACAAGTTTTTCAATTCCTTCGATATCATACATATCACCTTTTAGAACTTGCCAATCATAAGATTCATATCTTTTTTGAATATTATCTGTGAAAGTTATATCTGTAGAACCGTCAATTGAAATTTTATTTTCATCATAGAAAACGATTAATTTTCCAAGTTTTAAGTGTCCTGCCAAAGAACAAGCTTCAGAAGCAACACCTTCTTGTAAACAACCTTCTCCAACTAATGAATAAGTGTAATGATCAACAATTGTGTGTTTTGGAGTATTAAAACGAGCAGCCAACATCTGTTCAGCAATTGCCATACCAACAGACATTGAAACGCCTTGTCCCAAAGGTCCAGATGTATTTTCTACACCGTCAGTACAACCATATTCAGGATGTCCTGGACATTTAGATCCAACCTGGCGGAATGATTTGATATCATCCATAGAAACTTTATATCCAGCTATATGAAGAATAGAATATAAAAGCATAGATCCGTGACCAGCAGAAAGCATAAATCTATCACGATTTACCCATTTTGAATCAGAAGGATTGTGTTTTATAATATCGCCATATAAAACAGCTGCAACTTCAGCAGCACCAAGTGGTAATCCAGGATGACCAGAATTTGCTTTCTGAATGGCATCCATAGATAAGCTTCGAATAGATAAAGCAACAGCTTCAATACCCTTTTTGTCCATCATTAACTCCAATGTTTCAAGTTATTTTACTTTTTGAAACAAATTTTATATCAGCCTGCAACGCAAACTGTAAAATGAAAAACTTTTATATTACAAAGTTTTTATTAACTCTTTAATTTCTTCTTCGGAAGGTTGATTCTCTAGAAGTTTTCTAAACGGTAAAGCTCTAATCAATTCTGCTAAAGCTGAAAGAATCTTCAAATGAACTTGTGAATTCTGTGTTAACAAAATGAACATTGTAGAAACCTTTCTTTCATCAGGTGCATTCATATTGATTGGATTTTTTAAGTAAACAATGCAAATTCTTTGCTGATTTTCATCTTTTACAATTGGACTTCTTGCATGAGGAAGAGCAATTCCATTTCCAATAGCTGTGCTTAAAACTTTTTCACGCGCACACAAAGCATTATATACTTGTTCTCTTTCAATTCCATCGGGTAAATCCATCATTTTACAAAAATTGGTGAACACCTCTTCCGGAGTGCTGCCTTCAACATCTTTATAAATTCCACCACGATGTATTAATTCCATTACTTTTTCTATATCATGCAATTCCATTTTATAACCCCTACTTAATTAACTCAAAACTTTTATAAATATTATAATCCAACGACTGCATTAGCGTTTCTTTTACATCATCAAACATTTCTTCCATACCTTCTAATGAAAGCATAAAATCATCAACAGGTATTTGCTCACGTAAAAAATCATTCTGTAATTCTTCAATAATTGATATTAAATGAGAATAAAGCTGCGTCACAACAATAAATTCCTGCTGGGGAAGTTTTTTCAAATCTATTCCCGAACAACCAATTAAACACAATAAAGATGTGATTTGCGTGAATAAAGAAAGAATACGCTGTCTTAATGGTGCAATTTGATAATTACTAAACTGATCATAAGATTGTTTTAATATATCATTTCGTTTTTCTATATTCAACAATACTAGTTTTCTTTCAGTTGGAGTTATTTTCAATGTTTCAGGAAATATTTTATTCATTACTGATTCAATTGATTCTTCCTTCTTGTTTTTTTGTGACTCATAAATATTGTTTTCAAGATAAGCATCAACTATTTGAGGAGAAAAAGTAATTGTCATTTCTGATAAAAGATTTTTAGCTGTAAAAGTTTTGTTCCATTCACCAATGTAAGGAATTTCCTCATTTACACGCCATATTCTAGATTCAACACCATACGGCATAAATCCAATTTTTTTTGTATGTTGTAAGAATTCTTCAGCTGAACCGCAATTTTCAATACACAAATCCTGTTGTTTTTCTAGATACAGATTTGCCAATTGTTCTTCAATTGAAGTAACAGGACCGTTTATGTCAAAGCTTTCCAACAGGGAATTTTCAAAAATTGAATACCATTCTTCGCGTTCAACATCAGCTTTTGAAACACTTAATTCCGAACTAGTGCATTTTTGAACTTTTACACTGACTACATTGTTCATCCAATCAATAACTTTACAGATGATTCTGTCACCATAACAAAAATCATCTCCACCTTCAATTTTATCAATTGGCCACGATGTTAAGGCTATTTCTTTTGGCAGGTTATATTTAACTGCTGCAAGCGGAACTTTTTCATTTGCTTTATCACCAATGACGTTCGGAAAAACATAACCTTCTCCATATAAAGCAAAAACGTCCATCGCGGTGTTGAGTGTGAAATACTCCGGTTTTGAAGGAATTTCAACACGGCCAGAAACTAACCTTATATTATCACTAGAAACATTTGGATTTATAAAAGGCATGCATCTATGCCCCAATATGATACTTCCCTTTTTACATTCTTCTTTTGTGGGTTTAAAACTAAAATAATTATTTGTAAAAACACCGGCTCTTGTAACAAATTTATTATTTACAAGTGAGAAAACATAAATTGAAGAAGACAAAATATCATAAGCATTTTCTTTAGAAATTTTATATCCGTTTGCTTTCATGAACTTCATAAAATCTTCAATTGAAAATATATTTAACTGTACTTTAAAATAATCTTGTATCCTAGAAAAGTTATCATCTTCCATAAATTAAATTATTCTTAAATCAATCAGTTTAGCGCCAGCTTCTGTAATAATAGAATTCATTTTTTCTTCTGTAATATCAGTAACTTTTATTGTTACTTTTCTAGTATTTTTTTCAGTAGATTCCCTTGTAACAACAGAAACGATATTTCCATTATTTTCAGCAATTTTTGTTAGGATTTTTGCAAGTTCACCAGGTTTATCATTTTGACAAATATTTGCTCTAACACCTTTGTAGCGGGCTCCAAACATATCTATGAACAAATGGAACAAATCACTTTCTGTAACAATTCCAACAACAATGTCATCTTTTACAACAGGAACACAACCAATATTGTTATCAACCATGATTCTGGCTGCTTCTTCAATAACTTCATTTTCTGTTACAGTAACAACTTTTCTTGTCATATATTTGCTGCACTTTAGTTTTGAAAGAAGTGTGCTTATTTCATACATATCAAGAGAAGTTGCTTCAGATGGAGTAACTTTTTGAATGTCATTCTTTGTTATAATTCCAACTAACTTTTTTGATGAATTCAACACTGGAAGTTTACTAATATTATTTTTCATCATTAACGATTTTGCATCAGGAATAGTTGTCTCTTCTGAAATACAAATCGGATTTTTTGTCATTATTGTTTCAATTATCATATTTACCCCTTTAAAAATTTTCAGAATTTGTTAATTCTTAATTATTTTTATTAACCGCCAAGATATGCACTTTTTACAATCGGGTCAGAAATCAAATCTTTAGCGTTTCCACTTTTTACAATTTCACCTGTTTCTAGTATATATCCTTTATTTGCAATTGACAAAGCCTTATATGCATTTTGTTCAACCAACAAAACAGTAGTTCCATTTTGATTGATTTTCTGGATGATATTGAAAATTTCATCTACAAAAATTGGAGCCAAGCCCATTGAAGGTTCATCAAGAAGAAGAAGCTCTGGTTTTGCCATTAAAGCCCTTCCCATTGCGAGCATCTGAAGTTCACCGCCGCTCAATGTTCCTGCATTCTGTTTGATTCTTTCTTTCATTCGTGGGAACAATTCAAATACATTTTCAATGTCTTTTTTGATTTCAGCTTTATCTTTTCGTAAAAAGGCGCCTAATTCCAAGTTTTCCTTTACAGTTAGATTCAAGAATATTCGCCTTCCCTCTGGAACTTGAATTAAATGTTTTGCAACAATCTTATCAGCTGGAATATTTGTAATATCTTCACCTTTGAATGTAATTGAACCGCTTTGTTTTTTTGTTATATTTGAAATTGAATGAAGAGTTGTTGTTTTACCAGCTCCATTTGATCCGATTAAAGAAACTATTTCACCTTTTTCAACATTAAAAGAAATTCCTTTTAATGCTTTTATTGCCCCGTAAGACACATTCAAATTATTAACTTCTAACATAATTTTTTACTCCAAGTTTCTATTCAAAAATTCCAAAATTTTCTACTATCAATTTATTGAGCGTCATTTCCCAAATAAGCTTTTATTACTTGAGGATTTTTCTGAATTTCTTCTGGCAATCCTTCTGCAATTATTTTTCCGTAATCAAGAACTAAAAGTCTTTCACAAATACCCATAACAAATTTCATATCATGTTCAATCAGCAAAATTGTTAAATTGAATTCTTTTCTAATAAATTCAATCATTTCTTTTAATTCCATTGTTTCTTGTGGGTTCATACCAGCTGCAGGTTCGTCAAGAAGTAATAATTTTGGATTTGAGGCCAAAGAACGGGCAATTTCCAACCTTCTCTGTTCACCATAAGACAAGTTGCTTGCCAATTCTTCTTTTTTATTTGAAAGTTTGATTATTCTTAAAAGGTTATCAACTTTCTGGTCCATTATTTGTTCATCACGACGGAACTTTGAAGTTCTAAAGAAAACATCCAAAGGATTTGAAATTCTTGAATTGTGAAGTGCAATACGTACATTATCTGCAACAGTCAATTTTCCAAACAAGCGTATATTCTGAAAAGTTCTAGAAATTCCAAGTCTGTTCAACTGAGCTGGATTCATTTTGTTTATTTGCTTAACTTTATCGTTCTTATCAAAAAAAACAATTTGTCCAGATGTTGGAGTATAAACTCCACTGAACATATTAAAAATAGTTGTTTTTCCAGCTCCGTTTGGACCAATCAATCCAACTAATTCGCCTTGTTTAATTTCACAAGAAAAATTACTTACAGCACAAAGTCCACCAAAAACAATTGATATATCAGACGCTCTTAAAACAGTTTTTCTTTCTTCAGACATTCTTTTTGCCTCCAATAAAAAATCAAACAGAACTTTTTCCACTTGATTTCAATCTTGTTGTTCCAAGTTTTCTATTCTTGAAACAACACTTTTCTATTCTTGAAACAACACTTTTCTATTCATTTGTTTTTTTACTAAATACTTTTTTTGCCCAAGCTTTTATTCTACCAGGATAGGTTGGACAATTATGAACAAAATTAACAAATGAGAACTCTTTTAGACCAAGCAAACCTTGAGGTCTGAAAAGCATTACTATAATCAAAATTACAGGATAAATTAACAAACGGAAATTCTGTAAGAAACGCAAAAACTCTTGCAAGTAAGTTAAAATGAATGCCGCCAAAACGCTTCCTGTTGTTGAACCCATTCCACCAAGAACTACATAAATCAAGTAATCAATACTTTTTGTAAATGAAGCTTGTTCTGGTTTAATAAATCCAATAAACGGAGCATACAAAGCACCACCAATTCCAGCTACAAAAGAAGCTATAACAAATCCAATCATTTTATATTTGAAAACAGGAATTCCAGAAGAGTTTGCAGCAATTTCATCTTCACGAACAGCCAAGATTGCCCTTCCATATGTAGAGCGGATAAAATTCTGAACCAGAATAATCAAAGCTACAAGCGTTCCAATAATTGAAATATAAGCAACTGTTGAATTCAATGTTAAAATTGTTGGAAACTGAATTCCGTTTGGACCGCCAGTCCATTTTTTTAAGTTGAAGAAAACAACTCTGATGATTTCACCAAAACCCAAAGTTACAATGGCAAGATAGTCGCCTTCCAATTTTAATGTTGGAAAACCAATTATTATACCAAAAATAGCTGTAATAACGCCGGCAACAACAATACTGATTGGTAGAGGGATTCCAAAATTTGATGTTAAGATAATTGTGGAATAAGCACCAATTGCCATAAAACCAGCTTGTCCCAAAGACAACTGCCCTGTAAAACCACAAATGATGTTTACACTCAACGCCATAATTGCATTTATTCCAGACAAAGTGATAATTTGAGCGGTATAAGCGTCAATCACGTTAATCTGAATCAAAATGGCAGGAATAATTACAGCACCAACTGCAAAAAGCCCAGGAATCAACATATTCTTAAAATATTTATTCTTCATTATATCGTTCCCCCTACTATACTTTTACAACTCGTTTCTTACCAAACAAACCTGTAGGTTTTACAAGAAGAATTACGATTAAAATTGAGAATGAAATTGCATCGGCAAATTGTGATGACAAATAACCTTTTGTAAGTGTCTCAGCTATTCCAAGGATTATTCCGCCAAACATGGCACCAGGAATTGAACCAATTCCGCCAAGAACAGCAGCAACGAACGCTTTTAATCCAGGCATATATCCCATCATAGGGTCAATTTGAGGATAAGCCGTTGCATACAAAATTCCGCCGGCTCCAGCTAAAACTGAACCGATAACAAATGTAATTGAAATTGTTTTATTAACGCTGATTCCCATTAAACTTGCAGCTTCTGTATCAAAAGAAACAGCCTTCATGGCTTTTCCAGTTTTTGTGTAATTAATTACAAAATTCAAAGCAAGCATCAACACCGCAGAAGAAATGATTACAATAAGTCTTAAATTGGAAATTTCAAAAGAACCGATTGTATAATTTTTAATTTCCATTGTTGGATAAGCCCTTGGATCAGGACCAACAAAAGGAAGGACGCGCATTACATTCTGAAGAATCAATTCAACAGCAATTGCCGTAATCAACGAATTCAATCTTGGAGCGTTTCTTAAAGGTCTGTAAGCAAATCTTTCAATAACCAAAGAAAGCAATGCACAAAAAATCATTGCAGCTAAAAAAGCCAACGCCATTCCCAAAGGATTAGCTCCGAGAGCGACTAGAACAAAATATCCAGCGTACGCTCCCATCATCATAATGTCACCATGTGCAAAGTTAATTAGTTTTACAATTCCATAAACCATTGTATAACCAAGAGCAATCAAAGCGTAAATACTTCCTAGAGATAAACCATTAATTAATTGTTGTAAAAACATAGCTTTTGACCTCCATGCAAAATTTTCGTTAGTATACAGAAAAAATAATTATTAGTGAAGTAATATATTCTTAATACAAACATGTAGTATAAAACTTATTTACAAAAAATAATATGTCTGATTCCATAACTTTTACACTTTTTATATAGAATTTCTACAATTCAATTATTTTCTATTTGATTTTTACCTTAACAGTATTAAAATTATGATTATAATGCTGAACATGAAATTAACTTTTTTAGGAACAGGAACCAGCAGCGGTGTTCCGGTTATTGGATGCAACTGCAAGGTTTGCAAATCAACTGACACAAAAGACAAAAGAACTAGATGCAGCGCCTTAGTCACAACAGATGAGAACAAAAAAATTTTAATAGATGTTTCTCCAGAATTTAGAATACAAGCTTTACAAAACAACATTTCAAAAATTGACTTAGTCTTAATCACACATACTCACGCCGATCACTTTCACGGAATTGACGACTTGCGCTCTTTTTGCTGTATCCACATGAAAAATCATCCAGACCACAAGGAGCACATGAAAATGAACGCCCTTCCCGTGTTTACAAACAAAACAGCTATTCAAGATATAAAAAATAGATTCGACTATTTGTTCAAGCCTGTAAAAGAAGGTGGCGGTCACGCGTTTATAAAGCTGAATGAATGTACGGAACAGTTCACCGAAGGCAACACTAAAATAACTCCGATTCCACTAAAACATGGCTCAATTGAAACCTCCGGCTGGCTTTTGGAAGAAAACGGAGCTTCAATCGCTTATCTTACAGACTGCAACTACATAAGTGACGAATCAATTGAACTGATTCACAAAAATTGTGGAAATTTAACTCATCTTATAATTGACGGTTTACGAATAAAGGAACATTCAACTCATTTTAGTTTTTTACAAGCAATGGATGCCGCAAACAAAATTGGTGGAAAGCACATCTGGTTCACACATTTGACCCACGACTTGCACCATGAAGGGGTAAAAGAATACTTGAGAGAACATATAAAGGATTTTCCAAATTTACAAAAAAATATAGAAAACGGTGGTTCGATTGAACCTTCTTACGACAATCTGGAAATTTCTACTGAAATATAAAAAAGGCATAAAAAAAACCGTTCTTAATTAGAACGGTTTCTTTATCCAAATAAAACTTGATTATTTATTTAGCTTCTACAACTTCAGCTTTTGGTACAGTTACTTTTTTGTCAACAAAACCTGCACGAAGGCATCTTGTACAAACATTAATAGTTTTTACAGTTCCACCGAACTGTGCCTTTACCTTAAGAAGATTTGGTCTCCAAGTTCTGCGTGTATGGTTGTATGATTTACTAATTTTATTTCCGCTTATTGGAGCTTTTCCGCAAACGTCACACATTCTTGACATAATTATCCTTCCTTATATATAAACAATGAATTTCTTAATTAAGTATAATAGTTTTAGTAATATACAAGAAAGAAAAAAATTAATCAAGCGAATTTCAGTCTTATTATGTTCTAATCAATTGATTTTTTTGAATAAAACTGCTGAACTTCATCTGTATATACGCCTACTTCTTTATATAAAACAAGCGGTTTTTCAATTATAACATTTGAAGAAGAACCTTTTACTGCTTGAATCAAAAACATTGTGGGTTCTTCATTTACAAAAGGATGAACAAACCTGATTTTCTTGGGAGTCAGCTTGTATTTATCTAACAAAATGATGATTTCACTTAATCTAAAAGGCTTGTGAATCATATAGAATTTTCCCTTTGATTTTAACAGGACCGAAGCACACTTAATTACATCTTCCGCATTGCAACAGATTTCATGACGGGCAATCATTTTTGATTCATCCATTCCAGACTCATTCACCACAAAATCCTCTTTTTTAATAAACGGAGGGTTGCTAACAACAACATCGAATGTATTTTTGTCTAGAACAGGAAAAGGAGTTTTTATATCACATTTTAGTATTTGTATCCGGGATTGAAGCTCATTCAAAATTACACTTCTATTTGCCATATCAACTGCATTTTGTTGAATATCAATTCCAAAAAAAGTTGAAGATGGATAAAACGATGACATTAAGATAGGAATTATTCCAGTACCCGTTCCCAAATCTGCAATTTTGTCTCCATTACGAGCTTTTGCATAATTTGCCAGAAGAATTGCATCTATTCCAAAACAAAATGAACTTTTATTCTGGATGATTTTTGAGAGAGTTTGCGGCAGCTGTTCAATTTTTTCACTTGTTGTTTGCTTTTCCATATTGATTTTCTATACTGATGATTTGATCTCTTATTGCCGCCGCACTTTCATATTCCATTCTGTCTGCAAATTCCGCCATATGTTCTTTTAATGTATTTATCAGCTTCTTTCTTTCTGCAGGATTAAACAAGTTTGTACTGCTGATTAAAATATCTGAATCTTGCTTTGTATCAATTTCCGCGTCTTCTTTTTGACGAATTAAAATGTCATTGATTGCCTTGGAAATTGTTGTTGGAGTGATTCCGTGCTCTTTATTATATTTCTCTTGAATCTCCCTGCGGTGTTTTGTTTCTATAATTGAATTTTCCATTGCAGGACTCATGTGATCGGCATACATAACGACCCTGCCTTCTGAATTTCTGGCAGCTCGTCCAATAATCTGAATCAAACTTGTTTCTGAACGTAAGAATCCAATTTTATCAGCATCCAAAATTGCAATAAATGAAACTTCCGGTAAATCAATTCCCTCCCTTAAAAGGTTGATTCCTATAAGGACGTCAATCTCTCCTGAACGAAGTGATTTCAATATTTCTACACGCTCAAAAGTATCAATTTCTGAATGAATGTATTTAACTTTTAAATCCAATTCTGTAAGGTAATCAGTTAGATCTTCAGCCATTTTCTTTGTGAGGGTCAGAACAAGGGATCGCTCTTTTTTTGCAATTCTATCTTTTATCTCTTTATAAATGTCTTCCATTTGACCTTCGCTCGGTCTAACTTCAACAATAGGATCCAAAAGTCCCGTCGGGCGAATCAACTGTTCCACAACTTGTGAGCTTTTAGCAATTTCTTCTTTTCGCGGTGTTGCCGTTACATAAATGACTTGATTAATCTTCTTGCTGAATTCTTCAAATTTTAGAGGACGGTTGTCCAAAGCAGAAGGAAGGCGGAATCCAAAATCTATCAAACTTTGCTTACGGCTCCTGTCACCTTCATACATGGCGCCAATCTGAGGAACAGAAACGTGGGCTTCATCTATCATGCACAAAAAATCATCCGGGAAATAATGAAGCAAAGTTGCAGGCGGTTCACCTGGTTTTCTGTTGCTGATCGGTCCCGAATAGTTTTCAATTCCAGGACAAGTTCCCATCTCGTTGAGCATTTCAATATCATAAGTAGTTCTTGTCTTTAATCTTTGAGCTTCAAGTATCTTGTTTTGTGAGTAAAAGGTTTCAAGCCTTTCATCCAATTCTTTTTTTATCTTTTCAGTTGATTGACGAAGCCTCTCCTGCGGAACAACGAAATGCTTTGCCGGATAAAAAACAGTTTCATCCAAATCTTCAACCGTCGTTTGATTTAACACATTAAATCTTTTTATGTGGGCAACAACATCCCAGTCTAGTTCAATTCTATAAGCTTCATCAGTTTCCATGTAAGGCGGAAAGACATCAATTGAATCACCACGAATTCTAAAGTTTCCATGAGTAAAAGCCACGTCATTCCTTGTATATTGCAAAGAAATCAATTGTTCTGCAAACTTTTTGATGTTAAGAGCCTGCCCTTTTTCTATATGGACACGCATCTCTTTATAAAGATCAGGCATTCCAAGGCCATAAATACAAGAAACGGTAGCAACAACAATAACATCGCGCCTTTCCATCAAACTGTATGTGGCACTCAATCTCAACCTATCAATTTCTTCATTAATTGAACAATCTTTTTCTATATATAAATCTCTTGCGGCAACATAAGCTTCTGGTTGGTAATAATCGTAATATGAAACAAAATATTCTACAGCGTTATGAGGAAAGAAGCTTTTGAACTCCCTGTATAATTGGGCGGAAAGTGTTTTGTTATGACTGATAATCAATGTTGGACGCTGTACTTTTTCAATAATCTTAGCCATTGTAAAAGTTTTTCCTGAACCAGTTACACCTTTCAATGTTTGAAATTTATCACCGCGTAAAAATCCTTCTGACAATTTATCAATCGCTTGACCTTGATCTCCAGACGGTTCAAAAGGTGACTCTACAACAAATCTTCTCATATACACAAATATATAGTATTTTATTCATATATTCAATTGAATCTTTTATGGAATATGCTTTTTTCACTTCTTGACTTTTTTTTGAATTAATATATTATATTAAATATACGGCAAAGGAGTCGTAGAAAAAACTTTTTAGTTTATTTTAAACTTGAGAGTGATTTCTACGACTCCTTTTTTTTATTTAAAGTGTTACTTTTTATAAATGAGCCTAATTACTTCTGTATTGGTGTGTGAATACTTTTATAGGAATTAGGTGCTGTATGATTAAAAATATTTGTTGAAAAACAAAAAAAGTTTCTTACGGCAATGACGCTAGCACAATTTATTTGTGTTATTTTTCAAAAAAACAATTGTTCTAATTTTTTTGAAATGAGCGTCATTGCCGTTTTTTTTGCGTTTGGAGGTATTTAATATGGAAAGCACTGTAACCGAGATTTTCGGAGAAATGGTTTTTGACGAAACTACTATGAAAGCCCGTCTTCCTAAAGAGACATTTAAGAATCTTATGAAGACAATTAGGGATGGCGAAAAGCTTGACCCTTCAGTTGCAGCTATTGTTGCAAATGCAATGAAAGACTGGGCAATTGAAAAAGGAGCAACTCATTATACACACTGGTTCCAACCATTAACTGGAATTACAGCTGAAAAACACGATAGCTTTATTTCTCCTACTGCTGATGGAAAAGTTATTATGGAATTCAGTGGAAAAGAATTAGTTCAAGGTGAACCTGATGCTTCTTCTTTCCCAAGTGGTGGATTAAGAGCAACTTTTGAAGCTAGAGGATATACAGCATGGGATCCAACTTCATATGCATTTATAAAAGAAGGAACTTTATGTATTCCAACAGCTTTCTGTTCTTATACAGGTGAAGCTCTTGATAAAAAGACTCCGCTTTTACGTTCTATGCAGGTTATCAATAAACAAGCCCTCCGTGTTCTTCACTTATTTGGAAATGAAGATGTTACCAGCGTAAAAACAACAGTTGGACCAGAACAAGAATATTTCTTGATTGATAAATCTGTTTATGAAAAACGCGAAGAGTTGATTTTTACAGGAAGAACTCTTTTTGGTGCTAAATCACCAAAAGGCCAGGAACTTGAAGATCATTACTTTGGAATTATCAAACCTAGAGTTCAAGCATTCATGAAAGATTTGAACAAAGAACTTTGGAAGCTTGGAATTCTTGCAAAAACAGAACATAACGAAGTTGCTCCAGCTCAACATGAATTGGCACCTATTTTTACAACAACTAACGTTGCTTGCGACCATAACCAATTGACTATGGAAATCATGAAACGTGTAGCTGCAAAACATGGAATGGTTTGCCTTCTTCATGAAAAACCATTTGCCGGTGTAAACGGAAGCGGAAAACACAACAACTGGTCAATTTCTACAAATACAGGTAAAAACTTGTTGGATCCAGGTGCTACACCAGATTCTAACGCTCAATTCCTTCTATTCTTGTCTGCAGTAATCAAAGCTGTTGATGAATATCAGGATTTGCTACGTATTTCTGTTGCAAGTGCAGGAAACGACCATCGTCTTGGAGCTAACGAAGCGCCTCCAGCAATCATTTCCATCTTCTTGGGTGATGAATTAACTGCAATCTTAAAATGCTTGGAAGAAGGAACTGCTTACGGCGTTCATGAAAAACAGAAAATGCAAATTGGTGTTACTGTTCTTCCAGACTTTAACAAAGATACAACAGATAGAAACAGAACTTCACCATTTGCTTTCACTGGAAACAAATTTGAGTTCCGTTCATTAGGTTCTTCTGAATCTATCGCTTGTGCAAACATCATGTTGAACACAGCTGTAGCTGAAGAATTATCTCAATTTGCTGATGAACTTGAAGCTGCTTCTAAAAAAGGCGATGCTGAATTCCAAAAGAGTCTACAAGCTTTGATTTTGAAGACAATCAAAGATCACAAACGTATTATTTTCAACGGAAACGGTTATTCTGAATCTTGGGTAAAAGAAGCTGAAAAGAGAGGATTATTGAACCTCCCTTCAACACCAGAAGCCTTAATCCATCTTATCGACAAGAAAAATATGGATTTGTTTGAAAAACACGGAGTATTCTCTGAATCAGAAATCAATTCTAGATTTGAGATTCAAAACGACAATTACATCAAAATCATCGGTATTGAAGCTATGACAATGCTTGATATGGCTAAAAAGGACATCCTTCCAGCTGCAAGCAAATTCGGACGCGCCCTTGCTGATACAATTACATCAAAGAAAGCAGCATTTGAAATGGCTGACGTAACTTACGAACAAGAACTTCTTGTAAAAGTTTCAACATTAACTAGTTCAATCTACAGAAAAGTTGAAAAACTTGAAAAAGCCGTTCTTGATTCAAAAGTAATTACTGATGATATTTCAAAATTGGCTTTGTACACAAGGGAAAGCATTTTCTCTGCTATGACAGAACTTCGTATATCTGTTGATGAACTTGAAAGCTGCACTGATAAATCATACTGGCCATATCCTAGCTATGGTGATTTATTATTCAGCGTTAAATAAACTGTCTCATATATCACACACATAATCTTTGCGGCTGCTTCCGATATTCCTAATCGGGGGTGGCCGCATCCTTTTTAACATAATAAACTATTCATAAAAAAACTATTCAAAATATAGTAAAAATCTCATATACTTAAAAAATGGATTTCACTGATTTAAATGAAGAACAAAAAGAAGCGGTAACAAGTACAGAAGGCTTTTTTAGAGTTATTGCAGGCGCAGGTTCCGGCAAAACAAAAGCCCTTGTAAACAGATTCGCTTATCTTGTTACAGAAATTGGAATTTTACCCTCAAACATACTTTGCGTCACTTTTACAAATAAATCAGCAAATGAAATGAGGTCAAGGATTCGTAAAATGACTGGCGATAACGACACCGGTTATATTTCAACTTTTCACGGATTCTGTGTTTCAGTTTTAAAAGAAGAAAGTAATGCTGTTCAATATCCAAAGAGCTTTTTGGTTCTAGACAATTCAGACATAGACACAATGCTTTCAATTATTTATGAAGAGCGGAACTTGACTTTGCGCCAAATGACTTTTTCTGCAGCAAGGGACATGATTGAAATCAAAAAGCTACAGCAATATCCGGAATATTATCTTGATATGATTAGAATGACGCTTGATGAAATCTATTTGAAATACAAGAACGCCACAAAAACTGATGATATCATTTTCTACGGATATTTATATCAAGAGAAGAAGTGTTTCGGGCTTGATTACAACGACTTGTTAAAATTCACGCTCTATATTTTTAAAACTGACAAAGATATTTGCATGAAATGGCAGCAAAGACTTGAATACATCATGATTGACGAATTCCAAGATATTGATTCAATTCAATACGAGCTGATGGAAGTTTTGTGTGATTACCATAAGAATCTTTTTGTTGTTGGCGACCCAGACCAAACAATTTATACATGGCGCGGTGCAGATGTACGTTTTTTACTGAACTTCGACAAGAAATTTGAAAACGTAAAGACAATCATCATGAATAAAAACTACCGTTCATCGCCGGAGATTCTTCAAACAGCAAACTCACTCATCGATAAAAATAAAACAAGAATTCGCAAAAATCTTGTTTCAACTCAAGCACAAAACGACAAGCCAACATATTACCATGCTAAAACCACAAAAGAAGAAGCTGAATTTATTTCTGATAAAGTGACAGAACTCTTGCAAAGCGGTTACGCCCAATCAGATATCACAATTTTATATAGATCTCATTTTTTATCTAGAACAGTTGAAGAGGATTTCATCACAAAACAAATTCCCTACACGCTTTTTTCAGGACTTCCATTTTTTGAAAGAAAAGAAATAAAGGATTCACTTTCATACCTTAGGATGATTGCTTACAAAGACGATTTGTCATTTTTGAGAATTTGCAACACACCAAAAAGAAATCTTGGTAACAGAAGGATTAAGTTTTTAAAAGAAATGGCAGGTGAGAAAAATCTTTCACTTTATGAATGTTTGAAAATTTCTATAGAAGATGAAGTTTTTACAAATACTAAGGCGAAGGATTTTATCAATCTGATTGAAAAATTCGCTTCTTCATATGCAAACATGCAGATTTCGGAATTGTTCAGCTTTGTGATGAATGAAAGCGGTTACGAACGCGACCTTAGGACAGAAGGAGCTCAAGACAGGCTTGATAACCTTGCCGAGTTGAAGCAATCAATTTATGAATATGAAAGCTCTTGCGGAGAAGAATGCACTCTTGAAAACTATTTGTCACACACAGCCCTTTTTACAAACAGCGATATCGGAACAACAAAAAAAGCCATTAGAATGATGACAATCCATACGGCTAAAGGTTTGGAGTTTCCTGTTGTGTTTATCTGCGGATTGAACGAGAATATTTTCCCTAGCAAGAAGATTTCCACCCCAGAAGAAATGGAGGAAGAAAGACGGCTTGCATTTGTTGCCATAACACGTGCAAAACAAAAACTGTTTCTTACAGAGTCAGAAGGTTCAGAAAGCGGCTTTGGTTATAGATATCCTTCCAGATTTATTTTTAACATTGATAAACCTCTTTTAAATTACGTAAAAGAACTACCAGAAAAACTTGAAAAAGAAGCAAAAGCACAAATTGAATTATCAACAGAAAAGTTGTTCAAATTTGCATTAGCTAAATCCTTTGCAGTTGAAGCAGAAGTTTCCCATAAAATCTTTGGAAATGGAAAAATAATTGGAATTGATGAAGAAAAAGGAACTTACTTAATAAAATTCGATTCTTTACCAACTCCAAGACAGCTTAGTTTTTCTTGCGCCCTAACTCCCAAAAAATAGATTCCTTATAGATGTGAAACTTTACTGATTATTCCGCCGCCCAAGATTACGCCGTCTTTGTATAAAACGGCAGATTGTCCTGGAGCTACGGCTCTTTGCGGTTCAGAAAAAATGATTTCCCACGCTTTTCCCGTAAAGTTTTCACCTTCAGCTGGTGTGTATTCGCGGATTTTACACAGAACAGGTTTGCTCGCAAGTCTGATTTTTACCATAGCTTCAATTTCTTCTGCAGGTTCAACATTTCCAGCCCAAACAAAATCGTCTGCAACCAAACCGCTTGAATTCAGCGCGTCATTTGGAGCCAAAACCACCAAATTATTTTTTACATCAATTGAATGAACATAAACCGGATAATTTACAGCAACACCAAGTCCCCGCCTCTGCCCAATTGTGTAATGCTCAATTCCTCTATGCCTTCCCAAAACATGGCCGTCCAAATCAATTATGTCACCGGGTTTTGAAGGAACATCAGAAAAAATCAAATCAAAATATTCTTCACCAATAAAATCCTGACTTTCTTCACGTTGTGCGGCTTCAAGATTGGCTTTTTTAGCAATTTCAAAAACTTCAGATTTTTTCATCTGAGCAAGTGGAAATCTAACTTTTTCTAAAACCTTTGACGGAACTCTGTACAAGAAATATGTTTGATCTTTAGAAATATCAGTAGCCGTTGCAATCATGAAAGGCCGATTCTCTGTTCCATACAAACCAGCGTCCGGACGAACAATACGAGCGTAATGTCCTGTACAAAAATAGTCATATTCAATACCCAGATTCTGAACACCTTGTAGTAAGGCGCCAAATTTAATCATCATGTTGCAGCGAATACAAGGATTGGGAGTTCTGCCGTTTCTATATTCATTTTTAAAATATTCAAGGACTTCTTTTTTATATGTTTCTTTAACATCGATTACATGATATTCAATTTCGTTCTCTTTACAAAATTTTTCGCATTCAGCTATATTTTTTTCTTCACCAGGACCGAAACAAGATTCTTTTAAAGGTTTATCAGATTTCATTTCTGGAAGGGAGCCGTCCCATAAAGACATTGTAACACCAATAACGCGGCAACCTTTTTGTTTTAATGTAAATGCTGTTAAAGTGGAATCAACACCACCAGACATACCAACAACTACAACATCACCTTTCTGGGGCATCTCTTGATTAATATATTCCATATTTATTCCTAAGCATTCTTTTTCATTAAATCTGCAATTGTGATACTGGACAAATAACCTGAAACTTTGTTATCAAGATCTTTCCACATATCAATCGTCCTGCAGTTTTTTACTCTTTCGCAAGGTTTTGCACCGCATTCCAAACAAGCGACAGGAGCAAGCGAACCTTCTGTAATTTCCAGGATTTCATTAACTCTATACTCTGATGGAGACTTGATCAGCTTGTATCCTCCACCTTTTCCATGAACGCCCATAATCAGCCCATTTTTAGAAAGCATTGTCATTATTGATTCTATATATTTTTGCGAAATATTCTGACGATTTGCAATATCACGCAACGGAACAAAAGAAGATGAATCTTGTTCTGCCAAATCTATAAGAACCCTTAACGCATAACGTCCTCTTGTTGAAACTATCATAAACCTACTATAACACAAGGTTAATAAAAAGTAAAGAAAACTAGAAATTAGAATTTTTACAAAATATTTGCTTTTTATATTGACATATTCCACAAAAATTCATTATTATGCAAACAACGACAAAGAAGCCGTAGATTTAATCTTTTTTCAAAGAATAGTTCTACGGCTTCTTTTTTTTAACTTTATAATAAAAAGACGAAGGCGCCGAAATTAAGAAACTGTTTTTATGCAGTTTTTCAATTTCGACGCCTTTTTTTATTTTAGAGACTTTGTAAATTTTCCAAGGAGGAAAAAATGGAAACACAATCTATTATTGATGCAGCTGTAAATGCTGCAACAGGTGAGTTGTACGGAATTTGGTTCTTGATTGGTGCAGCTCTTGTATTCTTTATGCAATGCGGTTTCGCGATGGTTGAAACAGGCTTTACTCGTGCAAAGAATGCCGGAAACATCATCATGAAGAACTTGATGGACTTCTGTATTGGAACACCAATGTTCGCACTCATAGGTTTTGCACTTATGATGAGCGAAAACTATTTCTTTGGAATTATTGGAAAACCTGATTTACAACTTTTTACAAACTATGCTGACTTCCCTTGGTCTAGTTTTGTATTCAACTTGGTATTCTGTGCTACAGCAGCTACTATTGTAAGTGGTGCTATGGCAGAAAGAACAAAGTTCAGTGCTTATTGTATTTATTCAGGTGTAATCAGTGCAATCATCTATCCAATTGAAGCTGGTTGGGTATGGAATGCTAATGGTTGGCTATGTCAACTTGGTTTCATTGATTTTGCTGGTTCTGCTGCAATCCATATGGTTGGTGGTCTTTGTGCTTTAATCGGTGCTGCAATCCTTGGTCCACGTTTGGGCAAATACAGCCGCGATAAGAACGGAAAAGTAACACAAGTTCATGCTATTCCAGGTCACTCTTTGACTTTGGGTGCTCTTGGTACATTCATCCTTTGGTTTGGTTGGTACGGATTCAACGGTGCTGCTTGTACACAAATGAACGGAGTTGGCGGTCTTGCTTCTGTATTCTTAACAACAACTTTAGCTCCTGCAATTGCTACTTGTGTAACAATGATTTTTACATGGATTAAAAACGGCAAACCTGATGTTTCAATGTCTTTGAACGCAGCTTTGGCTGGTCTTGTTGCAATCACAGCTCCTTGTGCTTGTACAGACGCTCTTGGAGCAATAATCATCGGTGCTGTTTCTGGTATTTTAGTTGTTGTAGTTGTTGAAGGTCTTGATCTTAAGCTTCACATTGATGATCCAGTTGGTGCTGTTGGTGTTCACTTTGCTAACGGTGTTTGGGGTACAATTGCTGCAGGTTTATTCAGTGTTGACACTGGTTTATTCTACGGACATGGATTCCATCAGCTTGGTGTTCAATTATTAGGTGTCGTTGCAATTTGTGCTTGGACTGCTATTACAATTACAATCACTTTCGTTATCATTAAGAAAGTTAATGGATTACGTGCATCTCCAGAAGAAGAAATCTTCGGTCTTGATAAATACGAACATGGAATTGAATCAAGTTATGCAGACTTTACAATCAACTACAGTCCTGCAGAAGTTGAAGAAGCTAAAGATGCTGGTCTTTCAATGGGCTCAGCTCCAGTTGAAAAAGCAGTTCCAACTGTTGATGTTTCAACAAAATCTACAAGTAGCGGTAAACTTACAAAAGTTGTTATTGTTACACGTCAAACTAAGTTTGATATTTTGAAAACAGCAATGGATAAAATCGGAATTACTGGTATGACTGTTCAGAATGTTATGGGTTGCGGTATGCAGAAAGGTTCAACAGAACTTTATCGTGGTGCTCCAATCAGCATGACATTGCTTCCAAAAATTAAAGTTGAAATCATTGTAGCTAAGGTTCCTGTTCAATCAGTAATCGACACTGCAAAGAAAGCTTTGTATACAGGTCACATTGGAGATGGAAAGATTTTCGTTTACGATGTTGAAAACGTAATCAAAGTTAGAACTGGTGAAGAAGGCTTTAATGCACTTCAAGATGAAGAATAATCAAAGTTAATTTGATTTTTCCTTGAAGAAAAGATAAATCTTAAATCTTACGGCTGATTAAGTTCGGTCGTAAGATTTTTTTTTAGTAGCTGATGAAGAAGGCCTTAAATCCGTTGGAATTGACTTTTTTCAGTAAAGAATGTATAAAATAGTGTACGGCAAAGACATCGTAGATAAATTTCTATAGAAATATGGGAATCTGTCTACGACGTCTTTTTTTATTTAACTTGAATTTTATAGAGGTGTGATATATGTGTTCAATTATGGGTTATTTAGGAGATTGTATATCCTTAGAAAGATTAAAGGATTGTTTTGAGCGAACTAAGACTCGTGGTCCAGATGATTCAAGAATTCTAAACATAGGAAATGGATTTTTGGGATTTCATCGCCTTGCAATTATGGGACTACAAAAAGAAGGTATGCAGCCTTTTTCATTTGAAGGCAATTCAGTTATTTGTAACGGAGAAATCTACGGATTTAGAAAACTAAAGGAAGATTTGATTAACAAAGGTTATACTTTTAAAAGTCAGTCTGATTGTGAACTTCTACTTCCATTGTATAAAGAATTTGGTGTTGAGATGTTCAAAACTCTTGATGCAGAATTCGCTTTAGTTATTTACGATGCAAAGTCGGAACAATTGATTGCAGCCCGCGATCCAATTGGAATTAGACCTTTGTATTACGGTTTTGCAAAAGGAGACACAAAACCTGTTTTTGCAAGCGAACCAAAAAACTTAGTCGGCATTGTAGAAAAGATTCTTCCATTCCCTCCTGGATATTATTATAAAGATGGCGAATTCATCTGTTTTAACAACATTACAGAAAGACAAACTTACAGTTCTGATGATTTAGAGACAACTTGTAAAAAGATTCATGACAAATTAGTAAAAGGTATTGAAAAACGCCTTGATGCTGACGCTCCACTGGGATTTTTGCTTTCTGGTGGACTTGATTCATCTTTAGTTTGCGCAGTTTCTGCAAAAATACTAAAAAAACCGATTGAGACTTTTGCAATTGGAATGAAAACTGATGCCATCGACTTGAAATATGCAAAAGAAGTTGCTGAATACATCGGTTCAAACCATCATGAAATAATTATCACAAAAGAAGACGTCCTTGGTTCTTTGGAAGACGTTATTCATGCTTTGGGAACATACGACATCACAACTATTCGTGCAAGTATGGGAATGTATTTGATTTGCAAAGCAATTCATGAACAGACCAACATCCGCGTTCTTTTGACTGGTGAAATCAGCGATGAATTGTTCGGATATAAATACACAGATTTTGCTCCAAATGCTGAAGAATTCCAGAAAGAAGCAGAAAAAAGAATCCATGAACTTCATATGTATGATGTTCTACGTGCAGACAGATGTATAAGCGTAAATTCAATTGAAGCACGCGTTCCTTTTGGCGATTTGGATTTTGCAAAATATGTTATGAGCATTAATCCTGAAGTTAAAATGAACAAATACAACAAGGGTAAATACCTTCTTCGCCATGCTTTTGAAAAAGCTGAAGATGGAACCGCTTATCTTCCATATGACATCCTTATGCGTGAAAAAGCTGCATTCAGTGATGCTGTTGGACATTCACTTGTTGACGATTTGAAAGAATTTGCTGCATCAAAATATACAGACAAAGAATTTGAAGAAGGCTGCAAAAAATATACATTTGCCAAACCTTTCACAAAAGAATCACTTTTATATCGTGAGATTTTTGAAAAATATTATCCAGGACAAGCAGAAATGGTTATTGACTTCTGGATGCCAAATAAATCTTGGGAAGGTTGTAACGTAAACGACCCTTCTGCCAGAGTTTTAAGCAACTACGGTGATTCAGGAAAATAGAGTTCCAAAATGACAGAGATTGATTCTAATATAAAGAATGTTCTATCAAAAATTAAAGGAACTAATGAATATGATATTCTTGTTAAAACAGAAAAAATGTATGACAGAATATTAAAAGAGCAATCAAAATGGTATGAGATATCAAAGTTTTCGTGTCCTTCTGGATGCGGAGACTGTTGCAGACATTTTGAGCCTGATTTACTTGAATGTGAAGCTCTGTACATGGCTGCATGGTTGATTGAAAATCAAAACGATGTGGCCATGCAGATTAAAGACGGCAGCTTTCCTTTTGACAATGGAAGTGCCTGCCTTCTTTTTAATCCAAATAGTGATTACCATTGCTCCATATATAATGGAAGAGCTTTTATCTGCAGACTTTTTGGTGCGAGCGGATTTAAAGACAAAAAAGGTTGTCTTGTTTGGAAACCTTGTAAATTTTATCCAATAGAAAAATTATCTGAACATAATCCACCTATTTCTCACAAGCAGTATTCAAAAGATGAAGTTATTGATTTGTTTGGTACAACACCACCATTGATGAGTGATTTAATGGAAGAATCTTTTTCTTTTACTTCAACAAAAACATTTTTGATAAGAGATATATTGCCAAAAACTATAGCAAAACTAGTGTGGATAATGGCGTTGGCGGATAATAACTAGATCTTTTCACCAAATTACACAGTTCACCAAGTATAATTCACAAAAATGAAACACTTGGTCATTGTGGTTTATTGGGGGCTAGACTTTAGCTTTACGATGCAATTTACTATCCTCTATATTTTTCATATAATAGCGGCTTGGAGTATTGTTATGCGTTATAAGGTTTCTAGAGTTATTATTCTTTTTTGGTGCTTTTTTATTGGGATTGGAGCTGTTTTTGGTAGCTCTTGTATGCTTATTAAACCTGACGGTTCCATTCTTGGGATGGACGGTATGTTACCTTATTTTCAGGTCCTGCCTTTTGCTAAGTATCTTTTTCAAAATTTCATCTTTTCAGGTTTTTCTCTTTTAATTGTTAATGGATTAAGCAATTTGATTGCCGCTATCCTAATTTTGAAGAATAAAAAAATTGGTCATATTCTTGGCTTTGTTTTTGGAATTACGTTGATGCTTTGGATTTGCATTCAATTTGTCATTTTCCCTCAAAACATCTTGTCGCAATCTTATTTTGTTTTTGGATTGCTACAGTTTATTTCTGGTTATGTTTGTTTTGTTTTTTATTGTCAAAAAACTTTTGCAGAAAAACACAACGCTCAATTCTATCAATCAAACTACAAGAATATCGGTTCTGATAAAAAAACATTGGTTGTTTACTTTTCTAGAATGGGTTACACAAAAAAAATTGCTTACGAAAAAGCTGATGAAACTGGTGCTGAAATTCTTGAGCTTGAAACTACAGAAATGACAAAGGACACACTTGGATTTTGGTGGTGCGGTCGTTTTGGTATGCACGCTTGGGGAATGAATCTAAAACCTTATGCAGAAGAGGCAAAACTTGAATCCAGAGAAAAAGTGATTATTGTTACACCTATCTGGGTGTTTTCAATTTGCGGCCCCGTAAGACAATTCTGCAAAGAAAACAACGGAAAAATCAAAAGAGTTGAATACGTTATGAATCATTTTAATCCAGGAAGCTTCTTTGGAATGGCTGATGAAATGGATAAAAAACTTGGCATCAAACATGAAAAACTAACAAGTATCTGCACTCAATTATCAAAAAGAATGTTCATATATATAGAAAATAAATAAGCAAAAAAAAATCCGACTGTAAAAGTCGGATTTTTTATTTATCTAGATGTTTATTTAAGAATCTGCTCTATACTGTTCAATTCACCGTCTGTAAAATCCAGCTTGTTCAAAATCTTCACATTATCCAGAATCTGTTCCTTTCTGCTTGCACCAATCAAAACTGTTGTCAGCCTGTCTTTTCTTAAATCCCAGCATAAAGCCATTTCTGCCAGTGTTTGATTTCTACTTTTGGCAATTTCGTTCAACTTGGTGATTTTCTGCAGCTTTTCTTCTGTAATGTCTGATTTATGCAAGAAAACACTTTTTGTAGCCCTGCTTCCTTCTGGAATTCCGTTTAAATATTTATTTGTCAACAAACCTTGAGCCAAAGGACAAAAAGCTATACTTCCAGCTCCCACCTCATCAAGAGTGTCAAACAAATTGTCAGTTTCTATATGCCTGTCAAACATATTATAGC
Organism: uncultured Treponema sp.; assembly: GCA_964344405.1. Lineage (GTDB taxonomy): Bacteria > Spirochaetota > Spirochaetia > Treponematales > Treponemataceae > Treponema_D. The sequence goes on from CAYFND010000002.1 coordinate 49,015, forward strand.
TGACTTGATTTATCAAAAGCGGAGTTCCGTTTTTACGCAAAATTTCAGCCGCCCTTCTTGTTTGTTCAGAACTATAATTTGACAACCCAACATACAAAGCCTTTCCCTGTCTTACGATGTCAGAAAGTGCGTCCATTGTTTCTTCAAGAGGAGTTTCTGAATCCGGTCTATGGTGGTAAAAAATATCAACATAATCTACATTCATGCGTTTTAAACTTTGATTCAAGCTTGCAATCAAATATTTTCGGCTTCCTCCATCCCCGTAAGGTCCGTCCCACATTCCGTATCCAGCTTTTGTAGAAATAATCATTTCATCTCTATAAGCGTGCAAATCACTTTTCATTATCCGTCCGAAATTTTCTTCTGCAGAACCAGGAACAGGACCATAATTATTTGCCAAATCAAAATGAGTGATTCCTTGGTCAAATGCTGTGAAAATCAATTCCTTCATGTTTTCAAAAACATCAACTGAACCAAAATTGTGCCAAAGTCCCAAAGCCACTCTTGGTAAAAGAAGTCCGCTCTTTCCACAACGTTTAAAACTCATATTCTGATATCTTTTTTCATTCGCTTTATACATGATTTCACCTTTAAAAAATGCTTTTCATTTAAAATAATTTACATTACTATACCACACATGACAAACATGACAACAGGAAATCCTGTAAAACTTATTGTTAAATTCTCACTTCCATTGCTAATTGGCAACATTCTGCAACAAATGTACAACATCGTTGACAGCATCGTTGTAGGCAACTTTGCCGGAAAAGAAGCTCTTGCAGCCGTTGGAAATTCATTCATTATCAACTTTCTACTCATCTCTCTTTTTATGGGAATGGGTATGGGTGCAACTATTTTAATATCACAATTCTTTGGCGCTAAAAATGAGCAAAAAGTAAAACTTACAATTGATACTGTTTATATTGCAATGATTATTGGTTCTATTGTTGTAACAATCATTGGAATTATTTTTGCACGTCCAATCTTGAAATTGATGAACACTCCGGAAGGTCCAACAATGGAACTTTCCGTTACCTACCTAAAAGTAATCTTTGTTGGAACTATCGCCAGTTTTGGATTCAATATCAATTCTTCTATATTACAGGGAATTGGAGACAGCAAAACCAGCTTGTTATTCTTAACGATAGCAACAGTTGCAAACATTATTTTGGATTTGGTATTTGTTGCCGTTTTCAAAATGGGTGTTTTCGGAGCCGCTCTTGCAACGGTTATCGCACAAGTTATTGCCTTCATCTACAGCGTTATCTTCATAAACAAAATGAATTCCTTTATCCACATTTCTCTTCCAACAAAGATGACATTTGACAGCAATATTATGATTCACATTGTAAAATTGGGACTTCCAGCAGGAATCCAGAATATGCTTTTCTGCCTTGGAACAATTGTCCTTCAGCGTCTTGTAAACGGTTACGGACCAGGATTTATGGCTGGATATAGCGCTGTTAATAAAATTGACTCCTTTGTATTTTTACCAATAACAAGTGTTTCAACAGCTGTTACAACTTATGTAGGACAAAATATTGGTGCAAATCAAATTGAACGCGTCAAAAAAGGTGTTTTCTCATCTTGTTTGATGTCTTGTGCATTGAGCATCTTTATCAGCGCCTTGGTCTTTTTCTTTGGAAAGTATCTACTGATGGCTTTTTCTAGAGATTCAGAAGTCTTAACAACAGGAATTGAATACCTTCACCGCTTGATGCCTTTTTACTTTTTACTAGCAATCAATTTTATTTTGAACTCTGCGATGAGGGGCGCCGGTCAATCTTTACTTCCACTCATTTCGTCAATGATCTCGCTTTTACTCGCCAGAGTTCCGTCTGCCTACATTCTTGATAACTTTTTTGGAAAATACAATATGTTCTGGTGCTTCCTTGTTGGATGGGTGATTGGAATACTTATTACAGTTCCTTATTATTTAAGCAACCGTTGGCTGAAAAATGGTGTAACCATTAAAAATATATAGATTACAGGAGTAAATTATGAGAAAAGATTTTGGAGCTAAAGAGTTCTTATTTCCAATGCCAGTTTTTATCATTGCAACTTATGATGAAAATGGAAATCCAGATGCTATGAATGCGGCTTGGGGTTCAATTGGTGATACAGCACAGATTTTTATGTGCTTGAGTCCTGAACATAAAACTGTTAAAAACATTCTTCAGAAGAAAGCTTTTACAGTCAGCATGGGAATCGCTTCTAAATGTGAAGAATGTGATTATGTGGGATTAGTTTCTGCAAACAAAACTTCCAACAAATTGGAAATCGCTGGTTTTCATACAACAAAATCTTCTTTTGTTGACGCTCCTCTAATCAACGAACTGCCGATGACTCTTGAATGCGAACTTATTAGTTATGATGAAGAGACATCCCACCTTTTTGGTAAAATTATCAATGTCAATGCTGATGAAAGTGTTCTTACTGACGGAAAAATTGACCCTGCAAAATTGGACCCAATTACATACGACCCTGTTAATCACTTGTACTACAAGCTAGGTGATGTTGCAGGAAAAGCCTTCAACTGCGGAAAAAAATTTATTAAATAAAAAAAACGCTATTTTGTAAAAAACTACAAAATAGCGTTTTATAATTTCATCCTATCAAGAACTACATTTTTGCTTTAGCATGACAAGCACTACATCCAGAACATCCATTACAAGAACTTCCACATCCACAAGTGGATTTTCCCTTTTTCTTTTGAATAATTTGATTACCAACAATCAATGCAGCAATTATCACTACAACTGATAACACAATAAAAGTTGAAAGATTCATATAAAAGACCTCCTAGATTCGTTTTTATTTTACAGAACTAACATTCAAATGATTTTCATCATATTTGTTTTTTCTAAAGAGCATATACAAAATGAATGCAAGAACAACAATTGCGATTGCAGTCCAAACTGTAAATCCATTTCCACTAAAGAAAGAACCAAGCTGGAATACTATTAATGAAATTGCATAAGCAAAACCGCACATATAGCCAATTGCAGCAAATGTCCATTTTGTGTTATTCATTTCACGTTTGATTGCACCCATTGCGGCAAAACATGGAGCGCACAATAAGTTGAAAATCAAGAATGAATAAGCAGCTAATCCGCTTCCGTCAAAGAATTCTTGGCCGATCAGATTCAAGCTAGAAACTTCACCTTCTATAGCGCCAAGCAAGTCTGAAGCTGCTTCTGGATTTGCCGAAGCGAACATATTTGAAAGTGTTCCAAAAACACCAACTACTTCTTCTTTTGCAACCAATCCAAGAATTGTCGCTACAGCAGCCTGCCATTTTCCAAATCCCAAAGGAATGAATAAGAATGCAAGGCCTTCACCAACAATATTCAAAATTGATTTTTCATCGCCTTCGATATAATGGAATCCACCTTCAAAAGTAAGTGACTGCAACAACCAGATAATGATGCTTGCAATAACAATTACTGTTCCGGCTCTCTTTATAAAGCTCCAACCTCTTTCCCAAGTTGCTCTCAAAACATTTTTAGCAACAGGAAGGTGATAAGAAGGAAGTTCCATTACAAAAGGAGCTGGATCACCGGCAAAAGGCTTTGTTTTCTTCAAAAGGATTCCAGAAATGATTACGGCTGCAACACCAATAAAATAAGCTGATACAGCAACCCAAGCGTTTCCACCAAAAAGTGCGCCGGCAATTAATCCAACAATCGGCATTTTTGCACCGCAAGGAATAAAACAAGTTGTCATAATCGTCATCTTACGGTCTCTATCTTGTTCAATTGTACGGCTGGCCATTACACCAGGAACTCCACAACCAGAAGAAATCAACATCGGGATGAAGCTCTTTCCAGAAAGTCCAAACTTACGGAAAATTCTATCCATAATGAATGCAACTCTAGACATATATCCGACATCTTCCAAAATTGCCAAAAGTACAAAGAGGATCAACATTTGTGGAACAAAGCCCAAAACAGCACCAACACCGCCAATAATTCCATCTGCAACAAGGCTTACAAGCCAGTCAGCACAACCAATATTTTCCAATAAAGTTGCAACACCAGGAATAATCCATTCACCAAAAAGTGTATCGTTAGTCCAACCAGTAACAAAATCACCGATTGAGCCGATTGAAATAAAATAAACCAGGAACATGATTAAAGCAAAAATTGGCAATGCCAGAATTCTGTTTGTAATGATTGAATCTATTTTATCTGAAACAGAAAGATTTGATTTTGAAATGTGTTTCTTTACTGATGTTTCAATAATTTTATTTATATAAGCATAACGCTGATTTGTAATGATACTTTCTGCATCATCATCGTTTTCTTTTTCGCAATCTTTAATATGATCTTCAATGTGAGCGATAACAGAACTAAAATCATTTTCTGCCAAAACTTTTTCATCACGTTCAAAAATCTTTATTGCATACCATCTTAAATATTGTTTATCAACCATCGATTCAATTGATTCTTCAATGTGGGCAAGTGCGTGTTCAACAGAACCAGTGAAAACATGAGGTAATTCTTGATTCTTCTTGTTTTCCGCAGCTTTAATAGCACATTCTGCAGCTTCAGTAATTCCTTCACCGCGCAAAGCACTAATTTCTACAGCAGGACAACCTATTGCCTTTGACAAAGAATCCAGATTGATTTTATCGCCATTCTTACGAACAACATCAATCATGTTTACAGCCATAACAACAGGAATTCCCAATTCCACCAACTGAGTTGTCAAATACAAGTTTCTTTCAATATTTGTTCCGTCAATTATATTCAAAATTGCGTCAGGTTTTTCATTAACAAGATATTTTCTAGTAACAACTTCTTCCAATGTATAAGGAGAAAGTGAATAAATTCCAGGTAAATCCTGAATTACAACATCTTTATGACCTTTTAATACACCTTCTTTCTTTTCAACTGTAACACCAGGCCAGTTTCCAACATATTGATTTGAGCCTGTAAGAGAATTGAATAATGTGGTTTTTCCACAATTAGGATTTCCAGCAAGAGCAATTTTTATTTTTGCTTCCATTTAATTACCTCCAATAAATTAATATAAAAAATAGAAATATCTACTCTACTTCTATTTGTTCAGCGTCAGCCTTTCTTACTGACAATTCATAACCACGTATGTTTAATTCCATTGGATCTCCAAGAGGAGCAACTTTTCTAACAAGAATTTCCACACCTTTTGTAATTCCCATATCCATGATTCTTCTTTTTGTTGCCCCTTCACCATAAAGCTTTACAACTTTGCAACCTTCATTAACTTTTACGTCTTTTAATGTTTTCATAAATCCTCCAAACCTATATCAGAATTCGTGTGGCCATTGATTTATCAAGAGCAATTCTGCTTTCTTTTACTTGTAAAATCAGATTGCCACCCATCTCAGAAACAATTGTAATTACGCTGTCCACAACAAATCCAAGTTCAGCTAAATGTTGTCTTACATCATCCTTTCCAGTAATCTTTTTGATTCTAACTTTTTCACCAGGTTTCGCCATAATTAAGGGCATTTTATAACATCCTTGTTAGACTTATCTAACCTTTCATATGTTAGTTCTAACTAACCAAAATGTCAATATATCGTCAATTCAAACTAAATAAATTCCAAAGCAGTTTAAAAGTAAACATTTTTAAGTTATTATTAATTGATTTACAAAATCAGATGCCGTTAAAATGAATACACTTGAAGACCAAAAATTCCTAACAACTCAAATAATCACTTACATTGGAAATAAAAGAACTCTACTTTCCAACATAGAAAATGAAATTGTTGAAATCTTAAAAAATCTGGGCAAAGATAAAGCCGTTATTGCAGATGTTTTTTCAGGTTCTGGAATTGTTGCCCGTATGTTCAAGAAATATTCATCACTTCTAATCACCAATGACCTGGAGAATTATTCAGCATTAATCAACAGCTGCTATCTGACAAATAAAAAGGATTATCCGCAAAAGCAATGCGATGAAATCAGAACAGAGATAGAAAATCAGGTCTCAGCAAAAAAAATAGAAGGAATTATCACCCAGAATTATGCTCCAAAAAATGATTCAGACATTCAAAAAGGTGAACGGGTTTTTTACACAAGAGAAAACGCCCTTTTAATTGATTCCTACAGGACTTATATTGACAAATTCATTACTGAAAAATCCCTTCAGAAATTCTTTCTGGCCCCGCTCATCACAGAAGCCTCTATTCACGTAAACACAAGCGGAGTTTTCAAAGGTTTCTACAAAGACAAAAACACAGGAATTGGGTGTTTTGGCGCAAGCGGAAAAAACGCGCTCAAACGGATAATTGGCACAGTCGAACTAAAAGAACCAATCTTCAGTAATTTTGAATCTGATTTACAAATCCAACAAAAAGACGCAATTCTTTTAAGCAAAGAGCTAAAACACCTTGATATCGCCTATCTAGATCCACCTTACAACCAACATCCGTATGGTTCAAACTATTTTATGCTGAACCTAATCATCAAAAATAAAATCGACGTCCAACTAAGTCCTGTCAGCGGAATCACCCAAGATTGGAATCGTTCGGAATTCAACAAGCCTTATTCTGCATTACGATCCATGGAAGAAATAATCAGTTCGATCGACGCTAAATACGTAATCATTTCGTACAACTCAGAAGGATTTATCACTTTTGAACAAATGTCGTCGATGCTAAAAAAATATGGAAAAATAAAGACAGTTGAAATCAAATACAATACATTCAGAGGCAGCCGTAATTTAAGAGAAAGAGACATTCATGTCTGCGAATATCTTTTTGTCCTCACAAAGAATTAACTTATTTTCAATTATAAAAAATTCATTTTACAAATTATCTTTTCTTTGTGAGCATTTTTTTGATAGAATAATTGAATACAATTTTATCTAAAATTTAATATTGCATAAAATTATACAAACCTTTCTTTTTTTTAGAATGGCTTATTAGAAAATTAACAGTCATATATAGGAGAAGTAAATGGAAAATATTGACGAAGAAAAGAAACCACACAAAGTAAAAATCTTATTCATTTTAACATTAGCATTAACAATATTACTTGGAGCGGGAAACACAGCTCAAAGAATGGCAGTAAATAGAAAATCTAAGGCTCTTGCAAAAACAGAAAACGAAAACTTTTACGATAATTTGATTGAAGCCTATACACGCGCCGTAGAAAATAAAATTGAAGGTTTTATTAATGAAATGAATATTTTCACCATGTCTACAGCTGCAGAATCAGGTAATATTCAAACAATGCGCACTTGGATGAATTCAAAAGCATCTGACGGAAGTAAAAGTTTTGACTATATGCTGGTTTGTGGAAAAGATGGAAATTTTTACACAGATGTTGGCACAACAGGAAACATCCAAGACCGTTCATATTACAAAGCTATTTTCAAAGAAGGAAGAGATTATTATATCGATACACCGGTTGCTTCAAAAGCCACAGGTGAATTAGTTTGCCACGTAGCTAAAGGTGTAAAAGTTAATGGAGAAACAGTTGCTTTGTTTGCAGGAGTTTTAAAAGTTAGCACATTGATGAACCTTCTTGAAGATATTTCCCTTGGTAAAACAGGTTATTGCTGTATGTTCGCTGATGATGGAACAATAATCAACCACCCGTTGAGCGATCTTTTTACAAAAGAGAACTTTACGACAGAATTGGCTGCCGGTAATAAAGAAGTTTCTGATGTTGTAAACAATCTACTATTAGGAAATTCTGGTTCATCTTGGATTACAACATCACGAGGTCACAAAGAACTCATCGTTTATCAGTCAATCTCTAATTGTCCTTTTGGATTGATGTTTTCTGTAGAAGATTCACAAGTTTACGAAATTTCAACAGCTCTAGAATCAACACTCTTGTTCTCTGGAATTGGAACATTCATATCAATCCTTCTCCTTACATTCTGGATTATTGTTACT
>CAYFND010000002.1:56938-93610 GCA_964344405.1 uncultured Treponema sp.
GTAATGCAGATTTAACACAAAGATTGGAAATCAAATCAAGAACAGAAGTTTCTTCAATTGTAATCGGATTCAACACTTTCATAGAAAAACTTCAATCTATAATTTCTGACGTCAAGTCTTCAAAGGATATGCTTACAGAAGCAGATAATGAACTTCAGAAAAATACAAGCGACACTGTTAGTGCAATTGAAGAAATTCAATCAAGTATAGACAGCGTTCACAATCAAATGACAAATCAAGCTGCAAGTGTTGAAGAAACAGCTGGTGCAGTTCATCAAATTGCTTCTAACATTGCCTCTCTTGAAAGAATGATTGAATCTCAAGCTTCCGGAGTTGTTCAAGCTTCTGCAGCAATTGAAGAAATGGTTGGAAACATTGATTCTGTAAACCAAGTTGTAGAAAAAATGGCTACTTCATTTGCAATTCTTCAAGATACAGTTTCTTCTGGTGTTGATAAACAAAACAACGCTAATGAAAGAATTGAACTAATCAAACAACAATCAGAAATGCTTAGTGAAGCAAATACAACAATTGCGGACATTGCAAGCCAGACTAACCTTCTAGCCATGAACGCCGCTATTGAAGCTGCCCACGCAGGAGAAAGCGGAAAAGGATTCAGCGTTGTTGCTGATGAAATCCGTAAACTTTCTGAAACATCTTCTGAACAATCAAAAACAATTGGTGCCCAGTTAAGCAACATTCACGGAACAATTACAGATGTAGTTGAAGCAACAGCTGCTTCAAGTGCTTCTTTCAATTCTGTTTCTAAAGAGATCAATGAAACTGACGAACTTGTCCGCCAGATTAAAGAAGCTATGTCAGAACAACATGAAGGTTCAAAACAAATCAGTGAAGCTTTATCTTCTATGAACAATAGTACAACAGAAGTTAGAACAGCTTCTGCCGAAATGAACGAAGGAAACAAAGCTATTCTTGAAGAAATCAAAAATCTTCAAGATACAACAGTTGTCATTCGCGACAGCATAAAAGAAATGAAAGTTGGTTCACAACAAATTGTTCAATCTGGAATCTCACTAAAAGAGATATCTGGAAAGATGAAATCTTCAATAGTTAAGATTGGAAATCAAATAGACCAATTTACTGTATAAAAAAAAGAAAAAAGCTGAAATTGTTAAGATTTCAGCTTTTTTTTACTGGATTTGTTTTTATGATAGAAAATGACATTGTAAATAAAGCTATAAGTTATATTTTGGACCACATTTGGGAACCGATAACCCTTGAAGATGTAGCTGAATTTTGCAACATTTCAAAATTCCACTTTTCCAGAATATTCAAAGCAGAAACTGGTGAAAGCGTCTACAGTTTTATTAAAAGGGTAAAACTTAACCAAAGCGCCTTGCGCCTAAAACTAGAATCTCAAAAAACAATTACAGATATAGGCCTTGATTATGGCTACAGCTCTTCAAATTTTAGTACAGCCTTCAAGAACCAGCTTCACGTCTCTCCATATGAATTTCGCAAAAATATAGAGAATAACAAGAATGTTTCGCCCAAAACTGGAGATATCTCTACATTTGAAGAGATAGACAAACAGATTAAGATTGAAAACCATCCAGACTACAAAGTTATATATGAAAGAAAAATAAGCAACTACAACGATATGAAAAAAGACTGGAATGACTTTACAGAAAAATATCAAAAATACATTACAGATAAGACAATTTTTTTTGAAAGAACTTTTGATGATCCCACAATTACAGACAAAAATCATTGCATTTATGACATCTGCATGACTTATCCAGAAGATTCGGGATTGCAGAACACAAGTGTTTTAACTGGAGGAAAGTTCGCGGTTTTTCCATTTAAAGGTTATATTGACGAAATCTCCAGCACTCAAGTTCTATTGCTCAGAAATACTTGGTTTCCTCAAAGCGGCTACGAACTTGACGAACGCTATTCGTATGACCTTTACCATTTTGTTGATTGTGAAAATATGTACATGGAATTCGACATCTGCATTCCAATCAAATAATTTTCTAGAACTAGCTTCTATTTAATAAAGCCTTTCTTTTATTTTCAGCTTGATACAACAAACAAGAAATCAATGTCTGTAATTCCTGCATACTCATATTGATTACAACTATCAGATTCTTCCTGCTTTTCTTGTCTGTTCGGCTCAAAGCCGCCTTGTGAACTTTATTCCACGTGGAGAAAACTTCTGGAATAAAATTAATCGCCAAAGATATAACCAAGGCAGGATTCCATTTTTTTATTAATGGAAAGAACCTTGCAACTTTATTTTGAAGTTCTTCAATTGAATTCTTAATTTGTATCCCCGATGTAGTCTCAAAAATCACTTCTGCAGACAAAGCCGTTATAAAAAAGCGGACTGTATACAAGATTCCAGAATACAAGCCGTCAACATCAATCAAGAGATATATCTTTTTTATTTTGAAAACAACTTCATACTCCAAAAAATCTCCATCCGCAAAAGAAAAGGAAATCATTTTGAATAGAGTCAGTAAAAATCCCAAGAAGAACACAAATCTTGTCCGCTTTATTGAATCCAAATAAAATCCAGAAAACAAAAAAAGTAAAACACAGATTATTCCACAAATTGAAACCCTTATCATTGTAGCCGTTGTAATTTCGTTTCCCCAAAATGTTATAAAACACAGAACAAACAAAACACAAAGCTTGAATCCAGGATTAAATTTGTGTAGAAAAGATTCTTTAATTCTATAAGAAAAAAGCTCTACCATATCAAATCCTTGATTGAACGATATTCTGTCAACGGATTTCTGATATTCCACTTTTCAAGAGGCAGCTTCAAACCTTCTTCAACGTCTCCATCAAACTTGATTTCACCTTTATCTAAAATCACAAATCTTTCTGCCAAAGCCATAATTTTTTCAAGCTCATGAGTCAATACGATTATTGTTTTTCCAGATTCCTTCAGCTCTTTCAAAATTCCACACACTTGATGAACACCGGGCCAGTCCAGATTTGCAAAAGGTTCATCAAAAATTATCATCGAACGATTCATCGCAAGCACACCAGAAACAGCAAGCCTTCGTTTTTCACCACCAGAAAGCATACGTGCGGGAGAATTCCTTTTTTCATAAAGCCCTGTTTTTTGCAAAGATTCTTCAACACGTTGTTTTAATGCTTCTTTTGTTAGACCACAGTTCTTTGCACCAAAAGCGACATCTTCTTCTGGAGTTTCCCCCAGAATCTGGCAATCTGCATCTTGAAAAACCAATCCAACGCTCAAACCGTTTAATTCAACATTTCCTTCTGTAGGTTCGTCCAATCCTGCGATCAAAGACATCAATACGCTTTTGCCAGAACCGTTTGAACCGGCAATAACAACAAAATCGCCTTCATTTACACAAAGATTGATTTTCTTTAGGGCTTCTGTTCCATCAAAAAAAGTCTTAGTTACATCAACTATTTCAATTCGTTTTTCCATTAAAAATTCCCGAATCAGTTTTAAATATTTATATAATTATTGATTACAGGTCTTAATTTTTTTACCAAAGGAATCATAACTACTATCTTAATAATATTTCCAGGCAAAAAAGGAATCAGAACAGCGGCAAGAGTCTTTGACAATGAAGAATCTGTTACATTCATAAAGCCAATTATTCCTAAAATAAATAAAACTACAGTTGCCAAAATTGAAGCTATTGTAATCATCAAATAAGATTTTACATTGCTGTTTTCTTTTTTACTAGACAAGACAAATTTTAAGAAAAGTCCGCCAATCAAAGCACTGACTAAATATCCAATCAAAAACCCGCAAGTTGGAGAAGCGTATAAAACCTGAACACCGGCCTTTCCTGTAAAAACTGGCAATCCTATACATCCAAGAATCAAGAAAACCAACACCGAAATTGTTCCATAAACCGGACCCAACAACAAGCCGGAAAGCATCGCCATCATGTCTTGAAGAACAATCGGCACACCGGATGGAAGAGGGATTTGTATAAAGCATCCCACAGAAATTAATGCTGCAAATAGAGCTGAAAATATAACGCCTGTAGATTTTCTCATTTTTTTTGAATTATTCATAAATACTCCTTTTTATTGTTTGATAAATGAACATTTTCCCGGAGGAACGACCAGCTTCTCTTTTCCTTTTTCAGAAACAAGTTTCGCCCAACCATATCCATTTATCTCTTTAAAGATGTAATCCTTTTTTGAATCACTTATCCTTACTGTTTTATTTTTATCAAAGCACAAATTGTTCCACTCGTCGCAAAGTTCGGATGAATCTTTATAAGCCTTCTCTTTTTGCATCTTGAACTCATTTACAAAAGACAGAAGGATTTCCTTTCTTGAACGGACTTCGCCTTTTGAAAAAACATAATCTGTTGAATTCAAATACGGAGATTTGTAAAGATTCACCCCAACACCAATATTTATCCATTTTGTGCTTCCGCCAAAAGACAGGACTTCATCCAGCACGCCGGCAACTTTTCCCTGCTTGGTCCAAACATCATTCGGCCACCTCACATAGAATTTTCTATCAGTTAGTGAAGAAAGACTTCTTGCCAAGGCAATCTGAGCAGCCATCGTTATTCTTTGGGTTTGCGAAATCAAACATGGCTCCCTATTGATTATTGTGCAGGCAAGGCTTCCTTTTGTAGTTATCCAGGAATGATCTCCATGACCTTTCCCTTCAGTCTGTTCGTCAGAAGTAATGATTTTTATCTCGCTGTTTGAACTTTCACTTTCTGCAATTTTGTGAGCCTCCACCATTGTTGAGTTCACTTGATTAAAATGAAGAAAATACTCCTCGTCATTCCCAAATTCCCAAGGAAAAAGACTGTCATCAATATCTTTGTCCAATTTGTAGCCCGTTTTTGATGATGAAATTGCATATCCAACATTTTGAAGAGATTGAACCGCCTTCCAAATAGAAACCCTTGAAACTCCAGACTGCAAGGCTAATTCCTCACCAGAAACAACAGATTCACTGTTCCTAAGAATTTCCAAGATTTTATATTTTGTTGATATTTTTTCGTTACCCATATTTATACAAAGGGTAACCAAATTCATTTTTAAAGTCAATCAATTCTCCACAAATCAGTAATAAAATGAGCAAGAATTCAGAAGTTAAAAATATGTTCTTTTTTGTATATTAGTGCTCCGAGGTATTTTATGGATTTAGAGCAAATCAAATCTCACAAGATTAAAATGATTCTAGGATTTTCAATTCCTTCAATTATTTCAATGGTACTTACAGCGTTAATCACAATAGTAGACGGATTCTTCATCGGCAACTACATTGGAAAAGAAGGCCTTGCCGCTGTAAATTTAGGCTGTCCGATCATTTATCTTTTTTTGGGTATAGGATTGATGTTTTCTGTTGGAGGAATCTCAATCTCCGGAAGATTGTTCGGAGCAGGCAGGAACAAGGAATGCAACAACGTTTTCAATCAAACAAACTTTACAGTTGTGATTGTTTCAATTGTTTTAAGTCTGCTTGTGTACATATTTTTCACTCCAATAAAAAAGGCAGTCGGTGTTTCCGGACTTGTTGAACAATATTTCAACGACTATTATCTAATCCTTCTTTTTGAACTTCCATTGATGATTATCAACTCTTCTCTGGGAATGTTCATCCGCGGTGAAGGAAGTCCGGCTTTTTACATGAACTCAAACATTCTGAACGTTGTGTTGAATATTATCTTGGATTACGTCTTTACAGTGAGATTGGGCTGGAGCGTAAAAGGAATAGCTTTTGCCTCGCTAATTTCAACATTCATCACTTTGATTATGAACATGCTGTTCTTTGCAATCAAATCAAAACTATACAAATTCGCCCGCTTTTCATTCTGCAAGAAAGATTTTATGGAGACTTTGTTCAACGGAAGTTCTGAATTCATCGGTGAAATGGCGATGTGTGTTTCTATGTATGCCTACAACTTTATCATTTTACGCAAAATTGGAATTGAAGGAATTACAGCTTTTACAATTGTGGGCTATGTTTCATACATTTTCAGCATGATTATTGTGGGATTCGGACAAGGAATTGTTCCGTTGATTGGATTTTCTTATGGTGCAAAGAATTGGGAACTTGCAAAAAAAATTAGAAACACAACTATTTGCTTTGTCGTTGGTAGCGGTGTCTTTGTTATGATTTTAATGCTTTTTGCTTCATCATGGTACAGCAGAATCTTCACCAAGGAACAAGCAATTTCTTCAATGATAAAATCTGGAATCTTAATCTATATGTTCTCCTTTCCATTGGCAGGTTTTAATACAATTGCATCATTTTATTTTACATCGATTGGAAAAGCCAAAGAATCCGCAGTCATCTCTTTTTCAAGAGGATTGTTTTTACTTCTAATCAATATTTTCATCCTTCCTTCCCTTTTTGGAATGACCGGAGTATGGATTGTAGGCCCCGTAACAGAAAGCGTCACACTGATTTTAAGCTGCATCTTCATGCTCAAAGAAAAAAACATACAGATATAATACAAACTATAAAGTAATCCCGCTTCTTGACTAAAACCTTTCTTGTGTGTACTATTTGACTATTAATATACTTTTAGTCAAATAGTACATTTTTTTTTAAGAAGGATTTTATGCCAAAGGCTTATTCAGAAAAAGAGAAAAACGAAATCTGCACATCTTTAAGAAAATACGCGTTGGAGTTTATCCAAAAAAAAGGAATCAAAAAAACAACAGTCGACGACCTTGTAGAAGCAACTCATATTCCCAAAGGCACTTTTTATCTACTGTATGAATCAAAAGAAATACTGATTTTTGATGCCATCACAGAACAACACGACTATATTCAGAACAAACTTCAACAGAATTTCCTTCACCTAAAAGACAACTTTACAAAAGAATCATTATGCACATTTTTATCAGACAGTTTTGCAGAAGGTTTTAATCTTGGAATTATTCCGCTTATGGTGAACGGCGAATTTGACGTTCTAATTCGTAAGCTTCCAGAAGAAAAAGTCAAAGAACACGTAGAAAAAGATGATGAGTTTTTTACCTTGTTCAAATATATCTTTCCAAATTTGAATGATTCTTCCTTAAAGAAGTATTCAGCATCATTCAGAGCAATCTTCTTTACAATTATGTTCAAAAGAGAAATTGGAGATGAATTTACAGAAGTCATAAATATATTAATAAAAGGAATTGTAAATCAAATGTGGAGTGAAAATGATGATAGCAATAAATAATCTAAACTTTAGTTACACTAAAAAACCTTTTGTGGAAAATGTAACATTTAATGTGGAAAAAGGTGAAATCTTTGGTTTTTTGGGACCTTCGGGAGCCGGTAAAAGTACAATCCAGAAAATCTTAATTGGAATGATTACCACTTATTCTGGGAATGTTGTTGTAAACGGTGTTGAAGTCAAAAATCACACAAACACTTTTTATGAAAAACTTGGAATCGATTTTGAATATCCATCCCTTTATGAAAAACTTACAGCCAGACAAAACCTTGAGTTTTTTGCATCCCTTTATAAAAACACAAACTGCAACACAGCCGATTTGCTTTCTTCTGTCGGACTTTTACAAGATTCAGATAAGAAAGTGTCTGAATTCTCAAAAGGAATGAAAAGCCGTTTGAACTTTATAAAGTCCCTTGTAAACAATCCAGAAATCCTTTTTTTGGACGAACCGACAAGCGGTCTGGATCCTGCAAATTCAAGACTGATGAAGGATTTAATCCTTGAGCAGAAGAAAAAAGGCGTCACAGTAATCATAACAACTCATAATATGCAGGATGCCGCAGAACTTTGTGATAATGTAGCTTTTATTGTTGATGGAAAAATCAAACTTCTAGATTCACCTCATAATTTAATCATGAAGAAAGGTGCAGGAACAATTCATTACACATACAATGATTCAGGAATAGAAAAAGAGGGAAATTGCAAATTGAGCGATGTCTCTGGTGATTTGGTTTTGAACAAAGCCATTGCAGAAAATAAAATCCTTACAATTCATTCAACAGAACCAAATCTGGGTGACATTTTCATGGAAGTCACAGGAAGGAAATTATCATGAGGTTGTTCAATTTAATTCTTAATGAATTTAGATTTCTGTACAAATATGGAATTTTCTTAATTTATTGCGCCTTTACAGTTTTCTATTTATGCCTATTGGCAATTATCCCCCAAAATGCAAAACAGATTACAGCTGTAATTCTTGTATTTACAGATCCAGCGGCAATGGGACTTTTCTTCATGGGAGCTGTAGTCTTATTAGAAAAAAGCCAGCGGGTTTCCAATTCAATAGCCGTTTCACCAGTGTTAAAAAGCGAATACATCATATCAAAAGTTTTTTCAATAATGGTTACAGGTTGTGTCATAGCTTTAATTCTATGTCTTTTCGCCGGCACAAAGAATCTGGCCCTTGTAGTTTTAGGAACAGCTTTATCTTCAATCCTGTTTTCTTTAGTCAGTTTGATTGTTGCCTCACGCGTGGAAACTTTGAACGGTTTTATGATAGCGACAGTTCCTTTTGAAATTTTAATCTGCCTTCCACCGCTTCTATATTTATTCAAAGTGATTTCTTCACCAATATGGATTCTTCACCCGGGAGTTGCTGCAATACGAATGATAAACGGCGAAAAAGACTTACTACCATTTGCCATACTTTCACTTCTTTGTTGGATTGCAGCCATCTTTTTTATCTGCAAAATAGAAGTAAGAAAATCTTTTGAAAAATTAGGAGGAGTACGTATATGAGAAAAATTTTAAACGCGATGAAACCCTTTATTCAAGAAATTACGCATGATTTTATGTTGGTCGCTTGTTTGATTACTCCAATCTTCATGGGAATTATCTTTAAGTTCGCCCTCCCACTTTTAGAAAAAGTTCTTTGTTCAGAGTTTCAAAAAGCTCAAATAATTTCTCCATACTTTCTGATTTTTGATTTACTTCTCGCAATAATGACACCGATGATGTTCACATTTGCCGGAGTAATGACAGTTCTTTCAGAAATGGACAACGGAACAGCAAAATATCTATGTGTTACACCCCTTGGAAAAAGTGGTTACTTGCTCAGTAGAATTGGAATTCCTTCTGTAATTGCTCTTTTTTATGATATGGTTTTTCTTTCAATATTTTCTATAACACAAATCTCTTTTTTGATGAATCTTTCAATTTCTTTTTCATCAGTCTTGCTCAGCTTGATAACATCAATGATGGTCATCTCTCTTGCAAAAAACAAACTTGAAGGAATGGCGTTGATTAAAATGTGCGGATTTTTAATTCTTGGAATTCCAGCCGTTTATTTCATTCCAAACTTCATCAAATATTTCTTCACAATTCTGCCAACATATTGGCTTACACAACTTGCAAAATCGCAGAATTATCTTTTTTTAATTCCCACAATAGCAGTAAGTTCCATTTGGATCTTATTGTTATCGTCCAAATTCAAGAAGAAGTTTTTATAAACAAAAAGGGTGAACATTTGAACTTATTCAAACATTCACCCTTCTTCTGCAATTTTTAAGCTTCAACTTTTAATTCACTTTCAGATTTAGTTTTCGTGGCAAGAATGACTACCTCCGCCGCAAGTATGACTTTCACTTCCACAAGTGTGGTTTTCCCCATGATGATTGCATTTTACATTTGGATTGAATTGCAATGTATCAGCTAAAAAAGCATTCACAGCTTCATCAGCACTTCCAGACACACCGCCAAAAAGCTTGATTCCAACATTTGACAGCGCAGTTTGAGCTCCACCACCAATTCCACCACAAATCAAAACATCAACTTTTGCTTCTGCAAGAAATCCCGCCAAAGCACCGTGCCCCTGTCCTTGAGTATCAACAACTTGTTCTTTCACAATTTTTTTGTCTTCAACATCATAAATCTTAAAATTTTCAGTATGACCAAAATGTTGGAAAACAGTTCCATTTTCATATGTTACAGCAATTCTCATAACACATTCTCCTTTCAATAAATATAATTTTTCTAATTCACTATTTTCATTTCTGCAAGCATCAAACATCTGCTCTGTCAGTTTGTATTTTCCGCCTGAAATAATCATTTTCTTTCCATTCACAAGGCAATCTGCAATTTTATATCTTGCACTTTCATACAAAGCTGTAACAGTCGGTCTGGAAACCTCCATTCTGAGCGAACACTCCTCTTGTGTCAGCTTTTCCAAATCAATCAACCGGATTGTTTCATATTCATCAACACTAAGCGTGATTTGTTCGTTACAAGGTATTCCATTTGGTTCAAATCCGTCGTAATCTGGCTCTTTATAGATTCTTCTATATTTGACTGGCCGTGGCATAAAACCCCTCCGATAAAAATCAATCTAAAAAAGATTAAAATTTTTGCATTTTCATCTTTTTATTTTGTTTTTGTCATATGTCAATAATACGCTTTATTTCTGACATTTGTCAATAATAATTAGTTGATAATTTCTGTAACATAATTATTCCTATAAACCGATATTTAAGTATGAATTTTAGAAAATTTTTTTTCATTTTATCAATTCTCGCAACTAACTTTTTTCTTTTTGCACAGAGTGATGAATTAACGAACACAAAAGAATCTCAAAATATTATATACACTTCAGAACAGCTCAAACTTAGAATCGGAGCTGATGATATCAAAATTATTCAATCAAAAGACGGATATCACTTGTATATCAAAAAAAATCAAAACATCAATTCAGTCCTACTGACAGAGACAACAAAAGACCCGGAAGGAAAAAGCGATAACTACGCGTACCGGGCTAAAGAATACAATTCAATAAACGGAGATGAAATCCGCTATCTAGACGGCAAGAAGCTTGATTCGGAAGGTTCAAAATACAGCTTGGTTGATTCCACAACAGAAAAAACTGACTTCTTCACCGAGGCGTTCCACATCTTCATTCCACAAACAATTGTCTACGGCTACGAATGGACAAGAAATGGCGAAATCAAGATTGGAAAAGGAACATTCATCAATATCCGCACATTCCAAAAACCTTACGCCGACTATTCTGGAGACTTTGTGGACAATCCCTTTATGTTTGATTTAGTTTCAATTAAAAAACCGGCAAAAGAAAAAGATACCGTTGTTCTGAATGATGATTACAATCCTGCAGCCAGCGAAAAATTCAATGAAATTGCAGAAAACGTGATTTATTCAAAAGGTCCAGATTCAATTATCAACGATATCTCTTCAATTTTAGATGAAATCCCCTCTTCTTCAGAAGTAAATCTTGTCCTTACAATTGATGCAACTGGAAGTATGAAAGACGATATTGAAAAACTCAAATCAAGTCTAACTCCATTGATCAAAGAGTTCTTTGAAACTCATGACTCACAAATCGGACTTGTTTTTTACAGAGATTATGGCGATTCATTCAACTATGAAGGGCTGCCTGTTAAGTTTTACGGATTTACTGATAATTTAAAAGTCTTTGAAAAGAATTTGAAATCAGTGCGTATTTATGGAAGTGAAGGTGGAGATATTCCAGAAGCTGTATATGAAGCAATTTATGCCTCTGTAAGCTTTTTTAAATGGAATGAAAACGCTCAAAAACAAATAATCCTTATTGGTGATGCCGAGCCACATCCAACACCAAGGCGGACAAAAAAATACTCAAAAGATTATGTTCTAACTTTAGCAAAGCAAAAAGGAATTACAGTTAATTCCATTTTGCTTCCAAAGAATTAATCTATTTTTCTGCAGACAAAGTACTTAGAACATTTGCAGGAATCTTCTCTAATTCAATTTGAGAAAGTTTCTTGTAAGCAGTTGGAATTCCTGA
Organism: uncultured Treponema sp.; assembly: GCA_964344405.1. Taxonomy (GTDB): domain Bacteria; phylum Spirochaetota; class Spirochaetia; order Treponematales; family Treponemataceae; genus Treponema_D. The sequence goes on from CAYFND010000002.1 coordinate 68,654, forward strand.
AGATGAAGCATAATCATAAATTGAAATAACTTCAGTCAAAGCTGAATAAGCATTCTTATAATCTTTAGTCTTAATATAAAGATGACCAAGTTCATATTTTGCTTCAACATAAACCGCAGCGTCTGTTCCAAAACGTTGAATTGCTACAGAAAAATAAACTTCTGCATTAGCATAATGACCTGCTGTATATTCACTCTGACCTTTTTGAATCAATTGAGAAACAGTAAGATTTTCTGGAATTTCTTTTACAGTAGCACAAGAAGAAATAAAAACAGTCAAACATATAACAACTAAAAATATTAATTTTTTCATGTGTTAAAGTTTATTATTATAATTTAAAAATTACAATACACTTTTTTAAAAGAAAAATATTCCTATTGAGAAAAAGCACCGCATTCACTATTATTAACATATCAAATAAAAATGAGGTAATCATGAAAGTTTTAGTTATTGGTGGTGCAGGATATATTGGAAGTCATGTTGTAAAAGAATTATTAAAAAATAATCATCAAGTTACAGTTTTTGACAATCTGTCTACAGGTTTAAGAATGAACCTTTTCCCTCAGAATGATTTTATTCACGGTGATATTTTAATCCCTTCTGAAATAGAAGCAGCTTTTTCTAAAGGCTTTGACGCATTCATTCATCTTGCAGCTTTTAAAGCGGCCGGCGAATCAATGGTAAAACCAGAAAAATATTCAATAAACAATATTACAGGAACAATCAACATTATGAATGCCGCTGTAAAATATAATTGTTTAAAGATGGTATTCTCCTCTTCTGCTACAGTTTTTGGTTCTCCACAGTATCTTCCAATTGATGAAAATCATCCTAAGAATCCAGAAAACTATTATGGTTTCACAAAGTTGGAAATTGAAAGATTCATGGCTTGGTACGACCAGCTAAAAGGAATGAAATTTGCAGCTTTACGTTATTTCAACGCCGCAGGTTATGATCCAGAAGGCGTAGTTCACGGACTAGAACAAAATCCTGAAAATTTGCTTCCAAGAATTATGGAAGTTGCAATTGGAAAGAAAAAAGGTCTAAAAGTTTTTGGAACAGATTATGACACTCGTGATGGAACTTGCATCCGAGATTACGTTCATGTAACAGATTTGGCTCGTGCCCACGTAATGGCAATTGATTATCTAGAAAAAAACAACAAGAGTCTTGCTGTAAATCTTGGAACAGAGAACGGAACAACAGTAAAAGAATTAATTGAAGCTTCAAGACGCATTTCTGGAAAAGAGATTAAGGCTGATGATGACGCTAGACGCCCTGGTGATCCAGCTTGTTTATACGCAACCAGCAAATATGCAAAAGAACTTCTTGGATGGGAACCAAAATACAGCGACATCGACACTTTGGTAAAAACAACTTGGGATGCATATAATCAATAATCGAATTAATAATTTTTAATGGAACAAAAAAAATGGACGAAATCAAAACTTTTTTAGCTAATAATACAAAACAAATGGTTCAGTTGGAAGAATTACTAACATCAACAGTTGCTATGGCTCCAGAAAACGGAGGCGATGGCGAATATGAAAAATGCGAAGTTCTTCTTTCTTGGCTTAAAGAAAATGGTTTTTCAAATATTCAAAAAATTGAAGCTCCAGATTCCCGTGTTAGCAAAAAAGTTCGTCCAAGTTTAATTGTAACAATTCCTGGTCTTTCTGATGACTACACCACCTGGGTTATGACTCATCTTGATGTTGTGCCTTCCGGTGACTTGTCTTTGTGGAAAACTGATCCATGGAAAGTCACAGAAAAAGACGGAATTTTATACGGTAGAGGTGTTGAAGATAATCAGCAAGGATTAGTTTCTTCCGCTTTTGCCGCCTTGTATTTTGTAAAGAACAATATCAAACCTTCTCACACAATAAAATTACTTTTTGTTGCTGATGAAGAATGCGGCAGCGATTACGGAATCACATACATCTTAAAAAACTACGACTTCTTTTCAAAGAAAGACATAATCTTAATTCCAGATGGTGGTGATTCAAAAGGAATGACAATTGAAATTGCAGAAAAAAATCTTCTTTGGTTATGCTTCCACGTTATTGGAAAACAAACACACGGATCCCGCCCAGACAGTGGAAATAACGCTTGCCTTGCAGCGTGCGATTTAAGTCTACAAATCAACCACCTAGAAAAAGTCTTCAACAAAAAGGATTCTCTGTTTGAACCAGACTATTCAACATTTCAACCTACAAAAAGACTTAAAAACGTTGACGGCGTAAACATCATTCCTGGCGAAGATACTTTTTACATGGATTGCAGAATCCTACCTTGCTACAAATTGAGCGAAGTCCTTGAAGAAATCAATAAAATTTCAAGAAAAATTGAATCTGATTATGGTGTAAAAATTGAAATGACAATTCCACAGAAGTCAGAATCTCCTGCAACACCGCAAAACGCACCTGTTGTAAAAAAACTTTCAGCTGCAATAAAACAAGCTCACGGAATTGAAGCTAAATGTATTGGTATTGGAGGTGGAACAGTTGGAGCTGAACTTCGTAGAAAAGGTTTTGACGCAGCTGTTTGGAGTACACTTGACGATCAAGCCCATCAACCAAACGAATACTGCAAAATTGAAAACATTGCCAAAGATGCACTCACTTTAGCAATTCTTTTCCAAAACTAATATTTATCTTACTTTAAAGAATAATCCAAGCATAGCAACTGTTATTAACACCTGCATGATGGCAAATTTAATTAAAACTTGAGTTGGCGACCAACCATGATTTTTTCTCATGTGATCATGCAATGGAAATCTAATTTTTTCAAAAACTTTTATCTTGAAGAATCTAAGTAAAAATACTTTTACCAATCCCATTCCGCCGTTAATAAAAATAATTGAAGATGTAACAAGAATCATAAATGGATTGCCAGAAACCATTACACAAACACCAATAAAGAAGCCTAAAGCCCTGCTTCCGGCATCACCCATCAAACATTTGCTTGGATAAGCGTTATGCCACAAATAACCCATCACAACACCAGCCAAAGCAAAGAGCATAACACCCCAGTTTGCGCCAGAGGATAAATGTGGTACTAAAAGATATCTGGCAATTTCAACATGTCCTAAAACAAAATAGAAAATCGCACCAAGAGTAATCAAAGCTAGCAAGACTAGAGTTGCAGAAAGTCCATCAACTCCGTCAGTACAATTTGTAGTATTAATTGAAGCCCATAACATAATTGTACAAACAATAATATAAACAGCAGGATTTACAACTACATGACTAGAAATAAAAGGCAGCCAGAAACAAACTTGTCCGTCAGCTGATATTTTTTTCAAACCTATGTACAAAATAATGGAAGTAATAACGCTAATCACCAAATCAAGGAAACCTTTTAGATATTCACCCCAACTCGTAATACTTCTGTCATCCAAATAACCGGTCAACATGGTGAGCCAAGTTAATAATAAGATACAAGAACGAGTGATTGTCATCGGCATGATGAAGAAACAAAGAATTACAAATATCGTAATAAAAATGAATCCTGCGCCAGTAGGTTTTCCTTTTGCAGCATCAGCAGATAAAGTGAATTCTCTACCTCTGTCATGTGGCAGATATTTATAAAATTTCGGAATCAATTTTAATGATAAAAAGAATCCTAAAAATAAAGCTAATGTAATAAGTACTGCATAAGATTGAAAAAGTCTTGCAGGTCCAAAATAAGGTTGAAGATATTGACCTAAATAATAAAGCATATAATAATCCAAAAATAAAAAATCAAAACTAATATGAAATATGAGTCATTCCCGTGAAAACCATTACAATATCACGTTCATTACAATATTTTATAAACTCATCATCATTTAGTAAACCACCAGTTTGAATTATTGCAGTAACACCACAATCAATCAACTTTTTCACAGAATCACATAAAGGAATTGCTGTATCACAAACTAAAACATCAGCAATCGGTTCTCCATCACCACTTTTTTCTTTTTCGTTTCTCTGAATATTCTCTTGAGCATCCTTTAACACTTCATCAATAGCATCAATAGATGATATTCCGCCTTGAGCAATTCCAACAAGAGCATTATTTTTAATTAAAACGGCAGAATATGTTTTTATATTCATTACTAAAAGCATACCAAAAGCCATTTGGTCAATTTTTGACTGAGAAGGTCTATTCACTGTTTTTATAAACCATTTGTCAAATAAGGAATTATTCTTTGTTTGAATCAACAGTCCGTTATTTATCATTTCAGCTTCATAATTGATTCCCATTTCTGTTGAAATTGTTATCAAATGCATACTTTTGTTTTCATTTAATATAATTCTAGCTTCATTTGTAAAATCAGGAGCAAAAACTGCGGCAAAACTACAATTTACAATTTCTGCCGCTGCTTTTTCATCAATCACAGCACTACAACCAAAAATTGTTCCCTCTATATTTTCTTTATCATACGAATATGTTTTGTGAAATGAATCCAACACGTTTTCTGCAAGAGCCGCGCCCACAATTGATTTGTACTTAACAACAATTGTAAAAACTGTTCCTGTTAATGGAGTAAACTGAGTCACGAACTCATAATTATCACAATTTACGCTTTTCACGGTGAATTGATTTCTCAAATACTGAAAAAGAATCCTTATTTGCTCTAAAGCAAACGAAACATCAGATATAATGTTATATGGTAAATCTCTGTATATTTTTCTTTGAGAATTATTTTGAAAATTGAATCCACCTTCTTTTGAATATATGCAAGCCTGCTGTTGTGAATTTGTTCCAGGAATAACTTTTCCAACTTTTTCATATGGAATTGATAAATAATTTGAAAATTTATCTGCATATGGATTAATAGAAAATATCTGACTAGAAACAGCTCCATCATATGCAGAAATCATATTCAACAACTTTCCGGCTAAATATGTTCTAAAATCATCTGTAACACAATCTGTTCTTATTTGAATTTCAGCTTCTTGATAATCTTCCGGATCTGTTAAAATCAATATATTTTTATAATTTACAAAGCAATTTCTTAAAATTGAAGTTAAATAAAAATTTCGTGGTAAATTCCTTTTTTCTTCAGACTCCTTTAAAGGATAAATATTCATACATACAAGAGAAATGCTTTCATCAGAATCATTATTTAAATTTGAATTCAACAATTTTCTAATAACTTGAAATGTATCATTTTTATCATTTACATTTTCAGTTAAGCCAGATTCATGAACAACAGGAATCTCCTCTCTTTTCAACAATTCCTCTGTATCATCACTAGACATTATTGTCCAACCAGATGAAACTAAAAACTGAGAAAAAGGTATTATGTTTTCAGTATCTTCAACATAAACGATTGCTTTTTTTATCAAAATACAATTCTCCACCAAATTTTCTTTAATTTTACCAAAAATAGTATCTCAATTCAATCTAAAGCAATTTTATTTTTCAAAATATCTAGTTTGAACTTCATGATTATGCTAAATTATCCTTATGAAGATTCAATCCCAAAATGCTACATTAAATGGTAATGTTACAGTACCAGGTTCTAAAAGTCATACAATAAGAGCTTTAATTTTATCAACTCTTGCAGAAGGAATTTCTCATATAAAAAATCCCCTTCCAAGTAACGCCTGCCTTTCTACTGTTGCAGCAATAAATCAAATTGGAGCGAGTGCTTCAATCAACGAAAAAGATAACATCTGGACTGTAAAAGGTGCAGGAAAAAATCTACATCTACCAAATGACATAATTGATGTCGGAAATTCTGGTTCCCTGATGTATTTTTTGTGTCCTGTTTTGGCAACTCTTTCTGGTTGGTGCATTTTTACAGGTGATGAATCCATCAAAACCCGCCCCGTAAATCATTTAATTGATGCTTTGAAACAACTTGATGTAGAATCTTTTTCCATAAAACAAAACGGAACTCCACCCTTTGTTTTTAAAGGTCCAATAAACAACAAAAAAACACTTATTACAGACGGCAAACTTTCTCAATATATAAGCGGATTCATGATGGCAGCTTCTCAAATGGACGGAACTTTTTCATTTTCGCTTTCTTCACCAAAAGAAACGCCATATCTAACAATGACTCAAAAATGGTTGGAAAACGTTGGTGTTGAATCCACTGTTTCTGCTGATTTTAAATCTATTAGTGTAAAAGGACCCGTTGCAATAAAAGCTTTTGACTGTACAATTCCCTCTGATTGGGAAGCTATAGCTTTTCCACTAATTGCAGGTTTAATCACAAAAAGTGACATTGTCATCCAAAATATAGATAATTCGGGAACTCAAGGCGACCAAGAAATTGTGAATGTTTTGAATTCTGTTGGTTCAGAAATTATTTGGAATAAAAAAGAGAACACTCTTGGTGTTAAAGGTCAAAAATATCTTTCAACTGAGAAACTGCCAAATAAAGAACTCGATATAAAAATTTCAGATTTTCCAGATGCAATCTGCGCACTTTCTGTAATCGCTTGCTTTATTGAAGGCAAGACAGTCATTTCTGATATTGAAATCTGCCGTAAAAAAGAAACTGATAGAATTGATGCAATGACAAAGGAACTTTCAAAACTCGGTGCAGACAACCACGTTTGCAATGATTCCTTAATCATCAACGGACATTCACCTTATACAAAAGATGGAAAACTCAATCCAGAATTCACACTTCACGGTGGAGAAGTAGAATCCTATAAAGACCACAGAATAGCCATGTCGTTAGCCTGTCTTGGATTAGGTTTGCCAAACGGTGAAACAGTTACAATAAACGAGGCAGAATGTTGCAGTGTTTCATTTCCGCACTTTTTTGAAGTTATGAACAAACTTGGTGCAAATTTTCTTTCTTTATAATTCTAAATTACAAAAAAGAGGCAAATGATCGGAATATCCTTTTTCACTAAAAAGTGAATATCTAAAGGGTGTTCCATCATCATTCACCCACTCGCCTTCATCCATTGGATTAAAATCAATAATTCTCAAATTGCCTACGCTAAAAACATTATCAATGCGTTCCCATTCATCCTGATAAAAGTAAGAACCGTAATCAAAAAGATTAGTATCATTTACAAGCCACGGAGAGAACAACGAAACAAAATTTCCTGAGCCAAAATCAACAAATCTAAACACAGAATTATTTTCATTACTTTTTGAACCGACTTTGCAAACAAAATCTTCAACACTTCTGTTAAAATCACCGCAAACTACCGCCGCTTTATTTCCAACATCAGCACTTTCATTCAAAAACGAACTCAAACAATATCCGCACATCGATTCTTGCCAATCCCGCCAAATTTCAGTTTCCGTTTCACCACCTGATTTAGACTTCCAATGAACCACAAAAACTTCCAAGTTCTTTCCGGCCACATCAAAAGATGCCTGAATCAAAGGTCTCGAAGAAGGTTGATTTTCTTTAAGAATCCTTATATCCATCTCATGAGTTTTCACGCTCACAATAGGAAATTTAGAAATCACCCCGCATCCGATAGAAGAATCTTCATTCTTCGCAAAACACGAATACATCCATTTTTCGCCCTCATCCCACGAAAATCCAGCTAACAAATTACAAATATCATGAATAACTCCCACATGTTCAATTTCCTCGAAAACATAAAAATCAGCATTGACATTCGCAATAAAATCGCAAAGCCTCTTCAATCTCACTTCATATTTATCTCTGTTCCAATTACCACTCTTCGTAAATTCAGCATATTCAGAACCAGACGTCTCTCCATCAAAAAAAGTTTGCAAATTCCACTCCACAAGCGAAACAACTTTCTTCTCACTAGGACGCTCATTCAAGAAAACGCTTCCATCACTACATGATAAGAAACACAAACAAGCACAAAACAAAATAAAAAACCGCTTCATTCATACCTCAAAGATAATATTCTCCAAAGCAAGTTATTTCAGAATGATTTTTTATTTATTTGTTATTTTTTTCACAACTTCTGTAGAATCACAAACATACCAACTGCCTTTATGAACTTTTGGAAACAAAACCAAAGCCTCTTGTTCGGCATACAATTTTTTTACAATACACGTATCAAAAGAAACCCATGCAACAAAACGCACAAAATCATTTTTTGACATTTCATGATTAAGCTTCAAACAAATCTCATCATCGCTGTCAGAAAATTCTACAAGATTTTCATCACTATTTTCTTTCACCTGTAACGGTTCAAGTTTTCTTCCACAACAAGAGATTACAGCATCTCCGGTGTTCGTCATTATATTTCCACATTGTGAACATACATAAAATTTAATTCTTCTCATATTTCCTCCTTGTTTGTCATCTTTTTTCAGATTTCCAGAAAGAAGACCTTCTATATCAACAGAAAAAAGTTTGCTTAATGAAGATAAAAGTGTAATATCAGGACAGCCGGCCCCGCATTCCCATTTAGAGACAGTTTTATCAGATACATTTACAGCATCACCAACTTCTTTCTGAGTCATCTTTCTTTCTTGGCGTAAGGATTTGATCAAATTACCTATTTTTTGTGAATTCATAAGCTCATTCTAGCAAAACAAGTGCCATCACTCAATCAACGCATCGTAGACTTGAAAAGTTGATATAAGCAAAAAAACTAGAATGTAATGGAAATAATAGAATTGATTATAAACCGGTCGGACAATCTATGAAAAAGCATTCAATATCAGTTTCTTTTTCAACTTTCTCTTTTACAGCGCAAACACCAAAAGTTTCTGTAGCATAATGACCGCCAGCTAGAACATTGATTTTCATCTCTTGTGCATAATGATATTGTTCGTGTTCAAAAGTTCCAGTAATAAACAAATCTAGATTCTGTTCTGCCGCTTGATCAACATCTTCACTTGAACCACCAGAAGAGATTCCTATTGTTTTAATTTTATCTTTTCCAAATTTCAACAGATTTGCGGATTTTTTATTTTCCCAAAAAAGAAGCTCGCTAATTTCTTCAAAAGTCAATTCTTCCTTTAATTCACCTTTTACACCAATAATCATATCCCGCCATGTTGCAAAAGGTTCTAACTTCTGTAAACCAATCTTCTTCGCAATTCCATAATTATTACCATAAGGATTATTAGCATCAAGCGGAATGTGATACGCAATTAAAGCCAAGTCATTCTTTATAAAAGAACTAACTCTCTTGTACATTGAATTTGTAATTCTTTCACATTGCCCCCAGAAAAGTCCGTGATGAACAAAAAGAACATCAGCATTCAATTCTGCAGCTTTTACGGCTGTTTCTTCGCACGCATCAACGGCAAAGGCAATTCTCTTTATCTGTTTATTCTTTGAATCAGAATTCTCAATTTGAATTCCATTCAACGAAATATCTTTATAATAATTCTCACTTTTCAAAAAAGAGTTAAAATATTCATTTACTTCTATTAAATTCATAATTTTCCACCTTTTATTTTTTCATTGCTTTTTGAATTTCATCTTTTGTCTTTTGAACTAGCAACTTGGTAACTTCACCATCACTATCTTTCTTTACACCCAGATAAGCCGCCAATAAAGGATCGTTTTGAGCAACAGTTCCATAACCTGCAGTCTTATATTCAGGAACCGAATCCATTGCAAAAACACCAATCGCCTTATCTGCATTTTCTTTTACAAAAGTGTTCACACCAGAAACAGTTATTCCATCTCCTATAAAGAAATATTTGCAATTTTGACCGCATTTTTCAGATAAAAGAGAAATCATCTCTGAACATTCATTAATCGTTAGATAAGTAAAATATTCCCTTTCCCTTTGAAAATATGAATCATCAAAAAGACTTTTAAGAATAAAGGCAATTTTTCGTAATGATTTTCTGTCAGCAAAGGAATGCAGCCATTCAGCATCTTTTGAATAGAATTCTGCAAAATAAGTTGTATATCCACTTTGAGACAACGCTTCCAAATAATTTCTATAGGTTTCCAAATTGCCTCTTTTATCTGGAACAACAACGACGACAACATCTCGGGAATTTATATTTGGTGCAATTGTAAACTCAGTCAAATAAAGGTTGCTTTTTGAAAAAGCTTTTGAATTCTCTTCATCAAAACCACTTCTAAAATCACCCTTGTATCTAGTTAGTGTTTCATAAATTTGGGGATTTTTATCTTTATTCTTTACTGGTGCAAAAATAATTGAAAACAGAATTGCAATAATTGATAAAACAATTGTAATAAAAGCCCAAACTTTCATAAGCGGACTATAATGATCAACATACAAATTAGCTGAATATCTTGAAATTGCATGAAAATTTGATAACGTTACAATAATTGAAAGCAATAACGCAAAACAAGTTAAAATCTCAAAACCCCAAGCCATAATCAAAAGAATTGATAACAAAACGCAAACCGGGGCAATCATTACAATGGAATCTTTTTTTGTATGACGCAAAAACAAAATTCTGCCATTAATTAACAGCAATAAAAAAAATATTAAAACTTCACCATACAACTTCATTCAATAATCTTAACTAAAAAAGAATGTTTCTTCAATCAGTCATTTAGATTGAAGACTTTATCAAATTAACTTATAATTAATTCATGTCTTATGAAGTTACAGCCACCAGGCGTCGTCCTCAACATTTTGATGATTTAGTTGGACAAGAATTTGTCGCAGAAACATTAAAGAATTCAATCAAATCAGGAAAAATCGCACACGCATATCTTCTTTCAGGTCCAAGAGGATGTGGAAAAACATCAACTGCTAGAATTCTAGCCAAAGCACTCAATTGTCAGAACGGACCGACAGACAATCCTTGCGGTGAATGTTCAAACTGTAAAGAAATCACAAAAGGTTCAAGCCTTGACGTAATAGAAATTGATGGTGCTTCAAATACAAGCGTAGAAAATATCCGCCAAATTAAAGATGAAGTCCTTTTTCCACCAAACAGCTGCCGATACAAGATTTATATAATAGATGAAGTCCATATGCTTTCAACAAGTGCCTTTAATGCTTTGCTGAAGACGTTAGAGGAGCCTCCGTCGTATGTTATATTTATTTTTGCTACAACAGAACTACAGAAAGTACCTGCAACTATAAAAAGCCGTTGCCAACAGTTCAATTTCAGATTAGTTCAAATAGAAAAAGTTCAAGAATGTCTACGTGATGCAGCAAATGAACTTGGCATTCAAGCAGAAGACGAAGCTCTTTTTTGGATAGCACGGGAATCAACCGGTTCAATGCGCGACGCTTATACTTTGTTTGATCAAATTGTCTCATTCAGCGACAACAACATCACTTATGAAAAAATAAAAGACAAACTTGGATTAGTTGGAGTTGAACAATTAAACGCCCTTTTTGAATTATGCGTCATTGGTAAAGTAGATGAAGTTTTTATTTCTATCAACGAGACATTACAAAACGGCATTTCAATTGAACAATTCATTTCAAACTGCAGCACTTACATCCGTAGTTTGCTTTTCATCAAAAGTGGAATTGATAAAGAATCATTGATTGGAAACAAAAAAGAACGTTATAGTGAGAAAATTCTCAACGCTTGGAATTCAGCACAAATAGAAAGAGCCCTTTCTATATTTTTGCAGCTCTATCGTGATATCCGTTATTCACTTTCTCCACGTTTTGAACTTGAATTGGCTTTTTCCAGACTTTGCTGGCTTTCTTCTTACGTTTCAAATGTTGAAGTTAAAAAAGCAATTGATGCAGCTCAAAGTTTGCTTATGAACGCAGCTGGAAAAAATGTTCAAAAATCAATTCCGGACATTCAACAGACTCAAGCAATAAATCAATTTGCACAAATGCAACAATCTTTGCAAGAAAACAACCAAGTTGAAAAACAAATAGGATTTAACACTCAAACAGAACAGCATCAAACTCACACACCAGAAGGCCTGCCGACATTTTCTATTCTGACAGAACAGAAGGAAGAACAAGCCCCTTTTCATAATGGCGGAGCACTGCCGCCTGAACAATCAGTGCTGAACATTGATACTCATTCGGCAGAACAAATAAAACAGACTCTTTCAGATGATGATTGGTCAAATACAGAAACTCCTCCAGATGACGACAATGATGAACCTCTCAATTATTCAAACGAAGAATACCAAGATTTAGCTGATTCATACGAACAAACAAGTGAAACTCCAATAAACCCTTCCAATGAAGAGAAAGTTATTATTAAAGATGGTCGCGAAATCACACTAAAACAGCTAAGGGGAAACATTTCTGCAACTTTATCTGTTAATGACGGATTCACTGTTACCGCGTTAGAAAAAACTGAAGACTGGAAAGTTACTGAAAATGGAATTGAAGCTTCAATTTCCAATCAATATGATTTTTCAGTCTTAGAAAAAAAGAAACAAGTTATTCAAGACGAAATATCAAAAATATTTGGCAAAAACATGAGTTTTATTATTAAATTAAAAGACAAAGCTATGAATAATCTTGATAGAATTATTGATATTCCAAAACAAGTTTCAATATTATGCGATTTGTTCAAAGGAACCATAGTCTAACTAAATTTAAAAAGAGGTTTATAATGAATCCATTCGACTTACTAAAGAATTCACAATCAATCAAAGAACAATCTGAAAAATTTCAAACTGAATTGGAAGCAATTTCTGCAGAAGGTTCTTCTGGTGGAAAGATGGTCACAATCACAATGAACGGAAAATTTGAAATGCTCAGCATAAAACTTGATCCAATTTGCGTTGACAACAGAGATGTAAAAATGCTTGAAGATTTAATTGTTGCCGCTTACAGAAGTGCCTGTCAAAATGTTCAAGAACAAATAAAATCAAAAACAAATTCATTGCTTGGTGGAATGGATTTATCTAAATTTGGACTTTAGGATAAAACATGAACGCGTTTGACGACATGGTTAACATTTTTTCAAAACTTCCTGGAGTTGGAAAAAAAAGTTCAACAAGAATTGTAAACTGGCTTTTAAAACAAGATGAATCCTACATAAATCATTTTGCTCAAAGTTTATCAGTTTTACAACAAAAAATAAAAAAATGCTCAGTCTGCGGTTCTTGGACAGAAAATGATCCATGCCCAATTTGCTCTAATCCGCTCAGAAACAAAGCTGAAATCTGTGTTGTTGAACAACCGCAAGACGTTCTTACAATTGAAGCTTACGGTGACTACAAAGGTTTGTACCACGTTTTGGGAGGATTAATAAAACCTCTAGAAGGAATTGGACCATCCCAACTTTCAATCAACCAGCTCTTACAACGAATTAAAGAACAAAATGTTCAAGAAATAATTATTGCTACAAATCCAACTGTTGAAGGTGACACAACAGCTCTTTACATAAACGAAGCCATTTCTAAATTCTCAGACATCAAGGTTTCAAGATTGGCAACAGGAATACCAGTTGGCGGCGATTTAGAATACATAGATAAACGCACTTTGTCACTCAGCTTTAAAGGAAGAACTCAATTATAATTCTCATCTTGTTTTTTCTATTGATTTTTTAAGTAAATTAACTTAATATATTAAGTAACAAACAAACTAATTTTTTAGGTGATAAAAATAATCCGCCTAAATAGAGCCAGTTTTAAGGAGATAAAATGATTCATCCACAATATTTCAAAGAAGAAAAAAAGTACGAAAAGTTCATTAACCGCAAGAACAAAATCGATACAAACTTTTACAACGGAATTTACAATCGTTATGTAAACCCAATTTTGACTAGAGAAAGCATTCCTCCAACATGGAAATTCGACATAAATCAAGAGACTAATCCATTCTTTATGGAAAGACTTGGCGTAAATGCAGTAATGAATTCTGGCGCTATCTACTTAAACGGAAAATTCTGTCTAGTTTGCAGAGTTGAAGGAAATGACAGAAAATCTTTTTTTGCTGTTGCAGAAAGTGACAACGGAATAGACGGATTTAGATTCCGTGATTATCCTGTTCAATTGCCAGATACATGCCCAGAAGAAACAAACGTTTATGATATGAGAATCACACAACATGAAGACGGTTGGATTTATGGTGTTTTTTGTTCAGAAAGCAAAGACAACTCTATCAACGATTTAAGTGCCGCTGTTGCAGCTGCAGGAATTGTTAGAACAAAAGATTTAACAACTTGGGAAAGACTTCCAAACTTAATCACAAAACATTCACCTCAACAACGAAACGTATGCCTTCATCCAGAATTTGTAAACGGAAAATACGCTTTTTACACACGTCCAATGGATGACTTTATCAACACTGGTAGCGGTGGTGGAATTGGTTTTGGTTTATGTGACGATATCACAAACGCAGTAATTGATGAAGAAAAAATCATCAGTAAAAGAGTTTATCACACAATTACAGAAGCTAAAAACGGAGCTGGTGCCACACCAATTAAAACAAACAAAGGTTGGATTCACATTTCTCACGGAGTACGCAACACAGCTGACGGTTTACGTTATGTTTTGTATGTTTACGCTACATCTTTGGAAGATCCAGCAAAAGTGATTGCAGAACCAAGCGGCGTTTTCCTTGTTCCTTTTGGAAAAGAAAGAACAGGTGATGTTTCTAACGTTGTATTCACAAATGGTGCAATTGAAAAAGACGGAAACGTTTATATTTACTACGCTTCTTCAGACACAAGAATGCACGTCGCAACAACAACAGTAGAAAAACTAATTGATTACACATTCAACACACCAAAAGATCCACATCGTTCACCAGATTGTGTAAAACAACGCTGTGAATTGATATCTAAAAACTTAGATTTACTAAAATAAAAATCTATTGTAATTAGAGAATAAAAAAACACGACTTTGACATATACCCATTTTTTTGGGAGGTACAAAGTCGTGTTTTTATTTTAAACAACGAGTTATTAATTATATGTAAATCTTTACTTGTTCTTTTTTGCACCCAACATCCAAGGGCAGAATCTTTTAATTAAATAAATTGGAATCAAACATAAGAACAATACAACTGTAGTTATAATCAGCGAATATCCCAAAGGCATATATGTCCTAAAATTGATGTTTAAAACTTTATCCAAGAAAATAATCAAATATAAATAAATCACTATATGAAAGCCCAGAATTGTCAGCGTATTTTGAGATAAAGTTCTTAATACTTTTGGAGACCGGCCTATCAATCTAGAAAAAGAAATTACAGCCCAAACACCAGTGATGGCACCAAACAAACATTGCAACCAACTTCCTTGAAATCCCATATAAATACTAACAATATTCAACTTTTTCTCTAGATAAGTTCTTAATGCAAATAAAGCCAAACTGACTGCAAATTCAATAAAAATCACAAGTCTCTTTTTAATAGATAAAGTTTCATCTGTAAAATACTTAAGCAAATACTTCTTGAAGAATTTTCCACATAAAAGAATTGGATACAAAAGTATTGCTTGAATTAAAATTCTAAAAGGACCAACATGTAAATTAAGCTTAAACAAAACAATTGAAAGCGCAAAAATCAAAACATTCAAAATTCTGTAAACAGTTTTATTTTTAACAGCATTAACTAATGTATCAATCACCTTTGTCCAAAAGAAACAAGGCAAAAACCACAAAGGGCTGTTCACCATTGTGCTGTAAGAGGAATTTCCTGCAAAACCAACTAACAGACCAACGAACGGTTTTAAGATAATATCTGTAAAATCCCTATTCCAAGTTTCTGGATGTCTGTAGAATTCAATTGGTAGCCACCATATAAAATAGCTGATCACAAAAAAACAAACATACGGAACCAAAACAGTTCTTGCACTTTTAATAATATCTTCTTTGACTGATTTATTTGAAGTTGTAATCCCAGACAAAAAGAAGAAAAGAGGAATTGCAAATCCATTGAATATAAAAATCACATCTTGATTAATTGGTTGATGGGCCATAATTACAAAATAAATACCAATCAGTTTTGCTAAATCCAGCCAATCTATTCTTTTCTTTGCTTTTACACAAACATTATCTTCCATTTTATCCTACTTGCTCTTTTTAGAACCACCAAGCATCCAAGGTGCAAACTTCAACACCAAGATACAAGGAATCATACATAGCAGCATTAAAATTATTGCATAAATCATAGAAACATAAAGAGGCATGAAGGTTTTAAATGTTGTTCCAAAAACTTTATCAACTACAACAAGCAGATATCCATTAATAATTGAATGGAATCCAAAAATACAAATTGTATTCTTTGCTAAAAAAGTAATAAAAGATGGAACATGGTGAATCAATCTCGCCAAAGAAATTACAGCCCAAATTCCAGAAACTGTTCCAAGCCAAGCTACAAACCAATTTATCTTTTCCAAATAAACACCGTTATGATGTCCCATCTTTGAATCGATATAAACCTTCAACAACAAAATTGCAACGCTAACTACAAGTTCCAAAACTAAAACCAAATTCTTTTTTACAGAAACAGACTCATCCTTCATTTTTGGCAAAAGATATTTTTTGAATAATTTTCCCAAAATAAAAGCTGGATAAATCTGAATAGCTGTATAGAATACACATCTCTTTACAACATTCAAAACACCAAAGTTTCCATTTTGACCGATATAAATTGATAGACAAACAAGAAGAACGTTTACAATAATACGAATCTTTTCATTTTTAATAGCACTAACCAAAGAATCAATTACTTTCAGCCAAAACAAAGTTAGCAAAAACCACAAAGGCCAATTCACCATTGTGCTGAATGATGTATAACTTGGATTTCCCAGGAGCAATCCCACAAAAGGTTTTAAAACCAATTCTTTAAGGCTTCTATCCCACACTTGCGGATTTCTCATAAACTCAACAGGAAGCCACCAAAAAACATATCCTACAATAAAAAAACAGCAGTATGGAACTAAAATTGTTCTAACACTTTTTTGAATATCTATTTTAATTGATTTATTTGAAGTTGTAACAGCAGCCAAAAAGAAAAAAGCTTGAGAGGTAAATGATGTAAAAATATTCAACCATTTCATATCTATTGAATTATGAGCAATTAAAACAATGTATATACCAAGAAGTTTTGCTATATCAATCCATTCAATTCGTTTTTTAGAAACATTAACATTAATATCTGACATTCTTTTAGTATATTATATTGAAAATTCTTTATCAATATTTCCAAACCTCACATACAAAGTGTATTTTCATTCTATTTTAAGGGATTTCTTTTATATTTTTCTTTGCGATTCCACTTATACTAATCATTATGAATAAGAATCAAATTGATGAAGAAATTAAATCATTATTAAAAGAAATGACAGTTGAAGAAAAAGTATCGCAGATGCTTCATTCAAGTATGGCCATACCACGCCTAGGGATTTCAGAATATAACTGGTGGAACGAATGTTTACACGGTGTTGCAAGATGTGGCAACGCAACAGTTTTTCCACAAGCAATCGGATTGGCTGCAACATTCAACAAAGACCTGGCTCAAAAAGAAGCAGACGCAATATCCACAGAAGCAAGGGCAAACTACAACGAATCATATAAAGCAAATGTTCATTCACAATACAGAGGACTCACATTCTGGACGCCGAACATCAACATCGTGAGAGACCCTCGTTGGGGACGTGCTCAAGAAACATACGGAGAAGATCCTTATCTAACAGCAGAAACCGGAGTTGCTTTTGTAAAAGGACTTCAAGGTGATGACAGCGACAACTTAAAAGTTGCGGCTTGTGCTAAACATTTTGCAGTTCATTCAGGTCCAGAAAAAGACAGACACACATTCAATGCAAAACCTTCTAAAAAAGATTTATGGGAAACTTACCTTCCAGCTTTCAAAGCACTTGTAGATGCAGGTGTTGAATCGGTGATGGGAGCATACCAACGACTATACGACGAACCTTGTTGTGGAAGTAAATTCCTTTTAGTTGACATCCTCCGCAAAAAATGGGGATTCAAAGGTCATGTTGTAAGTGATTGCTGGGCGATTAGAGACTTCCACGAAAATCACAAAGTTACCAAAACTTCTGCAGAAAGTGCCGCATTGGCCATCAACAACACTTGCGACTTGAATTGTGGATGCACGTACCACGACGCAGTTGAAGCTGTTCACACAAATCTTTTATCAGAAAAGACTATTGATGAATCGCTCACCCGACTTTTAAGAACCCGCTTTAAACTTGGACTTTTTGATAATCCAGAAAAATCAAAATGGGGAAAACTCAACAGAAAAGACATCAATTCTCCTCAGAACAGACAACTAGCTTTGAATGTAGCTGAAGAATCAATCGTTCTACTAAAAAATAAAAACAACATCCTTCCAATAAAAGATGAGAAGAAAAAGATTCTTGTAATCGGACCAACAGCTACAAATATTGGCAGCTTAATGGGAAATTATTACGGTTTTAATGCAAGACTTGTAACAATTTTGGAAGGCATTATCGGAAAGATTGAAGATATGCCAAATATCACGCTTGATTATCACCCTGGTTGTGGAATGTACAACAAGAGCAAACAAGAAGGCTGGACATTGGGAATGGCAGAAAATGCTGATGTCGTAATCGCTTGTTTTGGTTTGGACAACATGATGGAAGGTGAAGAAGGCGACTCAATTGAATCAACAAAAGGCGACAGAGATTATATTGAACTACCACCACACCAAGAAGAATACTTGCGCAAGTTGCATGACCGTGGCACACCAATAATTCTAGTTCTAACAGGTGGAGCCGCAATCGCTTTTAATCCAGACTTTGCAGATGCAATTTTGTTCACATGGTACGCCGGTGAAGAAGGTGGAAATGCAATTGCCAACGTTCTTTTTGGAGCAACAAATCCAAGCGGACATCTTCCAGTTACATTCCCAAAATCAACTTCAGACTTGCCTGATTTCAGCGATTACAGCATGAAGAACAGAACTTACAGATATATCACAAAAGAACCGCTTTTCCCATTTGGATTTGGACTCAGCTATTCAAAATTTCAATTTTCAAATCTAAAAACAAACATCATCAATAATCAGAGTTCGAAACTACAAAATGAAGAAGATGATATTTGTGAGATTTCATTAGATGTAAAAAATGAAGGAACGATAAATGGCAAAGAAGTTGTTCAACTTTATATTTCAAAAGAGCAGAAATCAGAAGATGATCCTTTATACACATTACGCAAATATTCAAAAGTTGAATTAGAACCAAATCAAGAAAAAACAATCAACTTCACATTAAAGAAGAAAGATTTTATTTCGATTGATAAAGACGGAGAACAAGTCCTTCCACAAGGAAACTACATAATTTACGCAGCAGAATCTTCCCCTTCATCAGTTTCCCAAAAACTTGGAGCAATAAAGCCTCTTCAACAAAAAATACAAATATTATAAAAGTTGTATAAATAAAAAAAGCCTGGAACTATTACATTCTAGGCTTTTTTTTATTATGAAAACAAATTGTTAAAGTGATCTGTAACAATAATCAAATTCAGAAAAATATCCATTATCTATAGAGAACTCAGAAATTGCTTCATTCAATGTACTCATAGAAGTTTTTCCACTACTCTTGCTGGCTTTTTTTATAGAAATAGAAACAGATGTCAAATCTTTGTATAAAAATCCAATCCAATTTCCAACATCTGTGGATTCAGACGCTGTTTCTGTATAAATAGTAGTTGAACCAGTTTTTAGAGCTCTAGTTAATTTTACAAAAATCATTCCTGCTGTTGAAGAATAAGGAATTATAGTGATATTACTACCTTCATAAGTTTTAGATCCAGATGAATCCTTCATTGAAATTCCTGAAAGACTTATTGTATATGTATTTTGAGTTAAAGCTGTCCATGAACCATAAACATACAATTCATTAGATTCTGTCTGTTGACAAGAAAAAGTTGTAAAGCAAAGAAAAAGAGCTAAAGCAGCAAATAAACATTTATTAATTATTTTCATTAAATCAAAACTCCTAAAATTAGTAATTTAAAGTATAATAATTATTTCAAAAGAAAACAAGCAATATAAGAATTATACAAATTATAATAGAGTCTTTTTGTTTTTTCAGCTAAAATTACATAATTACTTATTTTAAGGATGTTTTATGGGTGGCTTTTTTGGTGTTGTATCAGAATCAGATTGTTCTACAGATTTGTTTTTTGGAATCGATTATCATTCACATTTAGGAACAAAGCGTGGAGGAATAGCAATATTATCAGATGAAGGAAAATTCATTCGTTCAATTCATAATATACAAAATTCTCCTTTCCGTACTAAATTTGAAAATGACATCAACGATATGCATGGAAAAATGGGAATTGGTTGTATAAGTGATTATGAACCTCAACCATTATTAGTAAATTCCAGACTTGGAAATTTTGCAATTACTACAGTTGGCTTAATCAACAATAAAGATGAACTTGTTAAGGAAATCCTTGATAACGGTTACACCCACTTTTTGGAAATGAGTGGTGGAGATATCAATCAAACAGAATTAGTTATTGCTTTATTAAATCATAAAGAGTCAATTGAAGAAGGAATTAAATACGTTCAAGAAAAGATAAAAGGTTCACTCTCTCTTTTAATACTTACAAAAGACGGAATTTTTGCCGCCAGAGACAAACTTGGAAGAACTCCTGTTCAAATAGGTAAAAAAGACAACGCTCTTTGTGTAACATTTGAAAGTTTTGCCTATATCAATCTTGGTTACAAAGATTTTCACGAATTAGGACCTTCAGAAATTGTTTTCATCAATAGCAAAGGATTAACAACTATTCAACAACCTTCTAAAGAGATGAAGATTTGTACATTCCTTTGGATTTATTACGGATATCCAACTTCTTCATATGAAGGAATAAATGTTGAAGAAATGCGTTACAATTGTGGAAAATATCTAGCCATTCGTGATAAAGGAAAAGTCAATCCCGATTTGATAGCCGGAGTTCCAGATTCCGGAACAGCTCATGCAATTGGATACGCAAATGAATCAGGAATACCTTTTTCCAGACCTTTCATCAAATACACTCCGACATGGCCACGTTCCTTCATGCCTGTAAATCAATCTCAAAGAAACTTAATCGCCCACATGAAGTTAATTCCTGTAAAATCTTTAATTGAAGGAAAAAAGCTTCTATTAATTGACGACTCAATTGTTCGAGGAACTCAACTTCGGGAAACAACTGACTTTTTGTATAAAAGCGGAGCTAAAGAAGTTCACATCAGACCAGCTTGTCCACCAATCATGTTTGGCTGCAAATACTTAAATTTCTCACGCTCAAATTCAGAATTAGATTTAATCGCAAGAAAAATAATCAAAGAAAAAGAAGGTGACAACGTTTCAAAAGAAGTGTTACAAGAGTATTGCAATCCAGACAATCCAAAATACGACTGGCTTGTTGAAGAAATAAGAAAACAATTGCATTTCACAACACTACGCTATCATCGCCTTGACGACATGATGAAAAGCGTAGGTCTTGAACCTTGCAAATTATGCACTTATTGTTGGAACGGAGTTGAATAATTCTATAAACAATTAATTATAAATCTACCCGGTATTGCAGGAAGTAAATCTTTATTGTAAAGGTTTACTTCTTTCGGGCTAGAAGCCCACAAATACCTTAATTCAAGTAATTTTCCCTTTATTTGAGGAATCTCCACTTCAACTTCATTTTGTGAAACGAGCTTAGCTTTTACATCAACAATCTTTTTTGAAAATAAAGTTTTCACTACAAAAGAAAATCCTTTTACAGATTCACTAGACTTCTCAAAATCAACAAAACCATTTTCACTATCAAAACAAATCAAACTTGAATCATCACAATCAAATTCAATTCTGTAGGAATTCTCTTTTTTGTAACAAACAACAATTTTTGGAGCATGATTTATTTCTTTTTCATAACCAATTCTTAAAGCTTCTAGAGCAGCCCTTGTTCCACCAGTAAGCTTCTTTTCTGGATGCAAATCATTCCATTCACCACCGTCAATCATTACAGACAATCCAGAATTTACTGTTTCTTCCACAGCTGCAAGCTGAGTGTTTCGTAATTCAGCCCATGAACAATTTAATTCAGACTCATTTTCGTTAGTTCCATCACTCCAATTAGGTAATTGAACAACAACAAAAGGAAAATCTTTTGGTGAATAAACAAATTTCTCACGCCATAAAGAAATCATTTCTTTCAACAAATCTTTGTATTCATAAAATCCACCTGCATTTGACTCACCTTGATACCACAAAGCGCCTTTAATTGCATAATTAAAACATGGTGAAAGCATTGAATTATATAAAGCCGTTGGCTGCCATTCGTAAAAAGTTGAACTTGGTGATTTGGAACCATTAACACCAATTTTAAACTTCCATTCACCAGATAAATCTATACAGTTATCGCCCACAATTGTTTTTTCGTGTATTTCAACATTTCTACTAGCAACAGGATTCACATAAACATCATCTGTAAACAAGAAATAAGGTTTTTCATCAAAAAATACAATTTTACCTGAATTAGATTTAACTCGCATGGTGATTTGGTTTTTTCCTTCTTTTAATACACCATTTTCAACGTTGTATCTTCTTGGAGGATATGTATAAGGAGTTTCCCCACATTTAATCCCATTCACCCAAACTTCATCAGAATCAATAATCGTTCCAAGCCACAAAGAAGTTTTTTTACTATTAAATACTTCAACTTGAGATTTTGATAATTCAATCTCTTTCTTGAACCAAGCAATTCCACTCTCAGAATTAATATTCATTCGTCCAGGAATGCAAAAATCTGTCCAAGAAGAATCTAATTCTTCAACTTTAGAATTAATCCAATCATTTTTCATTCCTTCATCATTCGTTTGAAGAAATTCATTCCAGATTGAATATTCTTTTTGAGATTTTTCTATATCTTTATTTATATTTTCAGAATTCTTACAGAATTCCAATTTTTCTAAATATTCAGTTTTTTCTAATTTCTTTAAGGATTCTTCACTCATCCAAGAAGTTATTGGAGAACCACCTTGACTCGCGTTAATTATACCTATTGGCATTTTCATTTCTTGATATAATTTTTTTGCAAAGAAATATCCTGTTCCAGAAAATTCTCCTATTGTTTCAGGAGATGCACATTTCCAAGTTGGATTTTCAGCTGTTTGCTTTTCACCATCAAAAGAATATTTTATAGGAATCGTAATCATTCTTATATTATCGTTTTTTGGAAGTTTGAACTCATCCGGATACGAATACTTCATTCTCTCCATTGGAAGTTGGGCATTGGACTGTCCCGAACTCAACCAAACTTCACCAACAAAAACATCTTTATATTCAATTTGCTCACTTTCTAATTTTATGACTAAATCAAAAGGTCCTCCTTCAGATCCAGGATTAAACTCGATTTTCCAGTTTCCTTTATCATCAGAATTTACAGATTGATTGATTTCTCTAAAACTAATACTAATTTTTTCATTCTGATTAGATTCACCAAAAATACAATTAGTTGTATTTCTTTGTAAAACCATTCCATCACTGTAAATACCTTTTACAGTCAGTTTTTTATTCATGATCTATCCATTCCTCAGTATTATCTTCATATTTAAACCAATCGACATCAACATAAAAATCTTTTACATCAGATTCACAATAAACACCAACTAATGAACCAACAAATCCACCTGCTTTTTCTACACTTAAAATACTTGCATCAACATTTTTACACAATAATTGATATTCTCCATTTATTGCATAATAAAAACTTAGTTTTTGTTTTTCAGCCATCACTTTAAGTTGAATATTCACGTTGTTTTGCTCTGAAATCTTTTTTTGTTCAATAATTGAACAACTTTCATTTTCATTTTTGATTAACTGAATAATTATATTTTTATTTTCTAGTTTAACTTGCAATTTGTAATTATATGTTTCATTTTGAAAACAAACTAATCCAGCTCTATCATTTTCTTTGTTGAATTTACATTCAATCTCTGTTTCAGCTGTATAACTAAAACTTGTCTGTCGTCTTAATAAAATTGCTCTTTTACCAAATTTTGAGATTTCTTCAGCTGCATGTAGTCTTAAATAACCTTTTCTTTCATTTGTGTTGATTATCTTTTTATCAATAGTTCCAATGCTAACCCAGTAGTCTTTAATTTCTTCTTCATCAAAATCATCTTTGCTTTCAAACAGAGATTCTTTTTTGATTTCTTCTCTATTTACGCTTCCATCCAGATTATAGCTTTGCTCTATTAAACCAGTTTCCCACGATACAACAGGCCATTCATTTTCCCATTTTACAGGAACCATAAAAGTTTCCCGCCCCATATTACAGAATCTGTTATTTTTTTCACCATAAGGTCTTGAAGCTAAACAAACCATCCACCAAGTATTATCTTTTTCATTTTGAACTAAATCACCATGTCCAACATAAATAATTCCAGCGGAATTTCCCAAATGTCTATGCGTTAAAATTGGATTACTTGGTTTTCCAACCCATTCACCATCTATTGTATCACATTTTGCAACACAAACAGCATGATCAGGACCAGTACCACCTTCAGCGTGTAATAAATAGTATTTACCATTTATCTTATAAATATGAGGACCTTCAGGCCAAATACATTTCTTTAACGCACCGTTCCATATTCCTTTTGGAGAACCTACTAATTCACCATTTTCTATGTTTATTTTCTGAATCCAAATTTCCCAGTTTCCGTTCCATTTAACACCTTCTGGATTTGGTCTAGTTCCAATGTACCAAGCTGTTCCGTCATCATCAAAGAATAAAGATGGATCTATTCCTTGAGCATTTTTTATCCATACAGGTTTTGACCATTGACCTTCTGGTTTTTCTGCTGTTACAAAGAAATTTCCACCATTATCAACATTAGTACATATACAATAAAATTTATTATTGAAGAAACGAATTGTCGGAGCAAATAAACCTCTTGAAATCCTGTCATTACAGAATGTCATTTGATTTTCATCTGCTATAATATTTCCTATTTGATTCCAATTGCATAAATCTTCACTTTCAAAAATTGGAATTCCTGGAAAATATGCGAATGATGAGTTTACAAGATAATATTTATTATTAGCTTTACAGATTGATGGATCAGGATAGAATCCACTTAGAATTGGATTTATAATTTTATTCATTTAATTTACCTACAATATAAAGTTTATTATATTCTT
>CAYFND010000003.1:0-55531 GCA_964344405.1 uncultured Treponema sp.
CCTTTAAGAGTAATTGTTCCGTTTATATAATTTGAACCTTTTACAGATTTATAATCGTCATCATCTTCACTCTCATAATAAGTACTTGCCAATGGAGAAACTGTCAGTGAAATATTTGGACCTTTTGTATCATAAACAAAAGTTTTTGACACTGTTGTCGTTCCATTGCTTGTTGCCCCAACCCTTATTATATTTTCTGCATTTTCTGTAAAGTTTGAATACGGAATTACATAACTGAATGTGTATGTATCACTACTTCCGTCAGATGATTTAGTTAATTCTGTGGAACTTTCTGTATATGTTTTAATTGGACTATTAATATCTTTATAGATTTTTATAGTAACAGCAGCGCTAGCTTCAACTTTTACAGTTCCTGCAATTGTTACATCTGTTTCTTTCTTTACATAATAAGTTGAAGCAGAAGGAGCTGTTATTGTTATTACAGGAGCAGCCCCATTTGAACAGAAATTAAATGCATAAATTTTACCAAATGTAGCAATTGATCCACCATTTTGGTCTTCGCCATCTACACCAATTATATATGGTTTACCGATAGTACAAACTCTATCTACAAGTGTAATAATTCTGTAATCAGTACCATTCTTTGTAATATTCAAAGAATCATCTGTTGCATTCAGGTATTTTCTATTTGATTCACTTATTTCTACACCATTTGAATTACATTCACTAACCCATAATTTCAAAGGTTTTTCTGTTGTGTTTAATAGCGGATATCCGTCCGAACCTTGTTTTACATCAACTATTAATTGACTTCCACGAGTAAAATTCAAATCGTTTGAAGCAAGATTTGTTGCAATATCTGCAGAAGTAGACGATGTCATACCTGTAACAGAGAAATAAGGACTGTTCTGTGGATTCAAATAGAACATTGCTTCGCTTATTTTATATTTAGAATCGTTCAAAGTGTTCATAACTGTTGAATTTTGAGCTAGTGTTCCGCTGAACATATGGTAAATATCATTTACTTTGTAATTGGATAAGACACTTGTTGCTACTTCATCACGCAAGTAGAAATAATCTCTTGCGTTACCAAGCTTGTCTGCATCAGATTGAGAACTTCCAACAGGATAACGCTGAGCATCATCATAACAAACAATTTTACAATATCTTTTTAATTTATCTCCAAGTGTGTCACCATAAATTGCTGTATATGAATCATCACCAAATTTAGCGGCAGAAACATTCAAGGCTTGAGGAACATTTGCAATTGTTATTGTTTTTAATAGTTGAGTTGTTGCTTCATCAGAATAAACAGAAACTTTCATCTGGCTAATGCTGTTATCATCTGCAACTTGACCTTGAATTGAGAACTCTTGTCCATAAGTATCAACATCAGATTCTTCTGCATTAATACGTGAACCTGGTCTTTGCAAGAAAACAATAGGAGCTGTGTTATCAATAGTAAAAGCTCTTGAAGATGAACTAGTGTGTCCACCATAGTCCATTAATGTTACAATTGCTTCGTATGTTCCATCTGGAATACCACTAGCTACAGGGTCTATTGTACAAGACCATGAAGTTCCGCTTAAGCTACCGCCAAAAGAATATGAACCAGAAACATTTACACCAGTTAATGAAATGGTAGCCATAATTACTGTACCATCATCAGAATATGAACCAGAAAAAGCGAAGGCATCTCTAACAACTGCGTCAACTGGAGGATTAGAAATACTGATAACCGGAGCAGTCGTATCTACAGCCGCTCCCAATCCAATTTCGCAGGATTATAAAAATATACTTAATATAGATGCTAATAAAACCCAAATTCTAACTTTTTTCATAGGCTTTCACCCCATACTTTATTCAAATACACTATATATTTTTAAAAAACAAATTTCAAAATTATAGCACTACTCTTTTTATCTATCGGTTTATTATACAAATAACATTAATTTCTTCAGGCGGGTTATTGATTTATAGCACAAGTTATGACTGTTGTTAATAGAATAATTCCCCTAAAATATAAGGGGAATTGGGGAGAAAATCAAATTTTTATAAGTTTATTTCAGAATATCAGCCAACCTGGCAGTTCATTGCATCTGTAAAACTGATTGGGAAATTTCTAATATAAGGTTTTAATTTATTAAAAACGCTGATTTCTGTTTTATGATTCAATCCAGTATTGATTTCTATAAAAGAACATCCTGTTTCATCAGAAATACTTTCCAAAGTTTCATTCATCTCTTTTACATTATTCTTTTGTGAATTAATTGAAACAATATATATAGAACAATTCTTACAATTTCTGTGAATATTCAACAACATCCACTCATATTTACTAACAAAAGCTTCTTTATCGTGAGCAAATGTAGATAAATCTTCTTCACCGATATTTACAAACAATTTTGAAGGCTGCAAAGGGTAGACACATGGTGTTAAAACTGCATCTGTGTCATCCAATGTCAATTTTTGGAAACTACGGTTATAAATCATAACATCCATATTATTGTTTTCTGCCAATTCAGCAACATTCATATCTGCAAGATAAGATGAACCAAAAAACACAACTTCACCTTTTTTACTAATTCTATTCATCTCTACAAAACGAGCTATTTTACCTTCCAACATTATACAGCCTCCTGTTGTCTTTCTGTCTTTTCTACAAACTGAATCTCAGCCTTTTTATCTATTTTTTTATTCACAAAATAAACTACAACGTTCATTGAAACAGCAATCAAATTAATAAAGTAAACGATTAATACATAATTGATTGCGCCAGTATAGATTTTTGCAATAATTCCAGAAATATATCCAAAAATTATTAACAAAATAAATCTTAAACTCATGTTCTTTGCAGTACGTGATTTAATATTTTTAATTACAGAAATTGGCCATGACAAACCAAAACAAATCAACATCAAGGCTTCCAAAAATTCAGCCATACAAAACCTCCATAAAAGTTACTATCCAAACTTCATGTAGAGAATAATGATTTGCTTTAATAATATCTAATATATTGTTTTTATCGTATTGATAACTTTTGTATTATAGTTTAAGATTTTCATAAAGGAATTGATAAGTAATAGTTATGGAATTAACACAATTACGTTATTTTTTGGAAGTAGCCAAGATTCAACACGTTACAAAAGCCGCCGAAGAACTTCATGTTGCCCAACCGGCAATCACCCAGGCAATCCACAGATTGGAAAATGAACTGGAAGTTCCATTGTTCACATCCAAAGGCAGAAATATTGTTCTTACAACTTATGGAAAGTATTTTTATGAGAATTTGTCACCGTTGCTTTCAGATTTATTTGAATTACCAAACCAACTTCATTCTTTAGCAAAACTAGAGAATTCAACAATCCACTTGAACGTACTTGCCGCATCTTCCCTTGTAACAGAAGCAATTATTGAATATCAAAAAATTGACGATTCGCTTCACATCCAGCTGAATCAAAATGAAGATTCAGATTTATACGACATCTGCATTACAACAAGACTTTTTTACCAACAACCACTAGTTAATCATGATTCAATTTTTGTTTGCACAGAAAAAATCTACCTAGCTGTTCCAAACAATGAACGTTTCAGCAATAAAGAATCAATAAACTTAGCAGAAGTAAGCAAAGAAAACTTTATTTCACTTTCTGGAGCAAAGCAATTTCGCTGTATTTGTGATAAATACTGCCAGAACGCAGGAATCAAACCAAATATTATTTTTGAAAGTGACAGCCCCGCAGCCGTAAAAAACATGATTGCCGCAAACATGGGAATTGGATTCTGGCCGGCTTTTTCATGGGAAAAAATTGATTCAGATAAAGTTAAGCTTTTAAACATAGAAAATCCCGTTTGCAGCAGGGACTTGTTGATTACTTACAAAAAAAATAAAACTGATAATTCAAAAGCTGAACACTTTTTTAATTTCTTAACAAAGTACATTGATTTGGCAGCAAAAGGTGAATTGTAATATTTCTATTCGTTTCTTGCCTTAAAGATTCCGTTCTCATAACCTTGAATAGATTTGTTCTCTTTTGCCAGTTCAAGTCGTTTTAATGCAAGAATGCTGTATTCTTCATTAATTTCTATTCCGCAAAAGTTTCTATTCAATTTGTACGCCGTAACCGCGGTTGTTCCAGAACCCAAGAAAGGGTCGAATACAAAAGCTGATGGTGCTGAACTTGCCAGAATGAGTTTGGCAATCAATTTTTCTGGTTTTTGCGTTGGATGGTCGGTGTTTTCCGGCATTGACCAAAAAGGAATTGAAATATCGTCCCAAAAATTAGAAGGATAAGTCAATCTGTAGTTTCCTTCTTCTGATTCCACCCAGTCTTTTGGTTTTCCATTTTCTTTGTATGGAGCAATAATCTTTTTCTTTTGTTTTACAGAATCAACGTCAAAATAGTAGTTATCGCTCATTGTTGCAAACCAAATGTCTTCCGTACAGTTCTTCCAGTTGTTAGCGGAACCTCTGCCCTTTTCTCGCTGCCAAGTGATTCTGTTTCTAACAATCATGTATTTGTTTACAATTTGATACAATTCAGAAGAGCATTTCCAATCTCCACAAATATACAAACTGCCGTCATCTTTTAAAAGTTCTATAATTTTTGGGAACCAGCTTTCAAGGTATTCCAAATATGACTCGGTTGTTCGTTTTTCAAACTTTAATCCGTTAAAATTCTTACTCAAATTATAAGGCGGATCAATAATCATCAAATCAACACTTTTTTTGGGAAGTTTATCAAATACACTGAACAAATCATCATTAATTACTTTGTTTGTGATTTTTTCCAAAGAGCATTCAGATTCAAAATCTTCTTTTTTTAATAACAAAGGACGAAGATTTTCAAAATCGTGTTCATTCAGAGTTAAAGTTCTATTTCTTGATGCTCTTATCTTTTCGCTGTTCATTTTTTCTCAATCTATCTGTTTTGACAATATTTTTTTTGAATTGAATTCGGTTTCTAATTAAGTCAATTCCTTCTGAATACTTCTTACTCTTTAAAGTTGGGAATCTATTCATAAAGCTTTCTAGGTTCAAGTTCTTTGTCTGCATTCTTTCAAGTTTTTCAAGAAGAACAGCACTAATCTTTTCATGGTCTCTTTCAGATTCCTCTTTTAGCATTGCAGCACGTTGTTTAATTGAATTGACAATTGATTCAACTGTTTCACCGCGGAACCATTCTTCGTTTTTGTATCTATCGCGTAACATTTCTGATACAGTTTTAATTCTTGATAAAGCAACAGAAAAATCAACAAGCCGTCTTATTGTTAGAATCAAATCAACAGCTAAAATAACAAAGATTCCTTCTGCAATGTATTTAATCCAAACTTCACCAATAAAGTCCAAAACTTTTAACACATAAGGTTGAATAAAATGAACTACAAGAAGTCCCAACACCCCAAAAAGAATTGAATTCAAAAGGCAGATACGTCCGTTCAAATTGAATTTATTTTTTGAATAATCCCACCATTGTGTGTGAAAGATTTTTTCCAAAAGCCAGCTTACAAAATATTCCAAAACTGTGCATAAAATCATTGAACAAAAGAACAAAGGCACCCACGACGATAAAATCACTTTTGGCAATAATAAAATTACACAACCACCAAATCCATAAATTGGACATAACGGTCCGTGCAGCATTCCTCTGTTTACAAATTTATGTTCAGAAAAAATTCCAACAAATGCAACTTCGCAAACCCAACCGAAAACACTAAAAAAAATGAATATCAAAAAAGCTTCACTAAAAGGATAGCTATATATTGGCAAAACGTTCATAACTTCTATTTTTAACTTAGAAAATGCTTCTTGTAAACACCAAATATTTGACAGCACTATTTCCTACCGATATAATAACTTCTACTTATGGAAGTATTTCTTGGAATACCTGCAGCTGAAGGAACGGGCATTGGCACAGCCTTTGTAATTCCTGATGCCGTGAAGCGCGCAATTCCTCAACATCATATTAAAATCGACGAATTAAATGAAGGTTGGCAACAGTTTGAAGCTGCAATTCAAACAGTCACACTTCAACTTTCCGAACATTTGGATACATTATCAAAAACCTCAGAACAAGATAAAATTCAACGTGAAGTTTATGAAACTTATATATTGATGTTGAGCGACCCGGTTTTCTTAAAAGAAGTTAAGGATTATTACAAGAAAGAACTTTATAACATTGAATACACTGTTCAGACAAAAGCAGAAGAATACGCACAAAAGCTACGAAATGTAGACAACGTTTATCTTTCTGAACGCGCTCAAGATATTACAGATATTTTTGGACGTGTCCTAGATGAAATGCTTGACGTTCATCCTTTTGATATAAATAAAGTTCCAGACGGTTCTGTCATTTTGGCAAAATCATTAAGTTCTGCCGATACAATCATCCTTTCCAAAAAGAAAATAGCCGGATTGGCATTAACAGAAGGCGGCGTTTCCAGCCACGTTGTAATCCTTGCAAAAAACTATGGAATTCCAACAATTGTAGGAATAAACAATCTTGGTAAAAAGATTCACAACGGTGAAACTGTAATTATTGATGGAAAAACAGCTGAATTACTTCTTCACCCAGATAAAGACACTATTGATGAGTATAAGGCTCAAATCCGCAAGGAATATCAACAAAAACTTTCATTGCGCTCTTTCTTAACAAAAGAAGCTGTAACAAAAGACGGTACAAAGTTTAAAATTCTTGCCAACATTGGAACACCGGAAGAAGCTTCAATTGCCTTAGCTGAAGGTGCTGACGGTATTGGTCTTTTTAGAACAGAATTCCTATACATGAGTCAAAATGAAATTTCAACAAACACTGCAGCCCGTTCTTTCAGCGAAGAATCCCAACTTAATGCTTATAAAAGTGTTCTTCAAGTAATGGGAGACAAACCTGTTACAATCAGAACTCTTGACGCCGGTGGAGACAAGTTAATCAATTCTGTTGATATACCTGTAATTAGTGAAAAAAATCCTTTGATGGGGCTAAGGGCTGTCCGCTTAAGCCTTACTTATCCAAAAATATTCAAAACCCAACTACGCGCGTTATACAGAGCAAGTGTTTATGGAAATTTACACATAATGTTTCCTCTTATAACAAGCGTTGACCAAGTTCAAAAATGCTTATCAATTGTTGATGAAGTAAAAAAAGAACTTGATAATGAACAAATACCTTATAAGAAAGATGTTCCTCTTGGAATAATGATTGAAACTGCCGCCGCTGCAATTATTTCTGATTGCCTTTCAAAAACGAGCGACTTCTTTTCTTTGGGAACAAATGATTTAACTCAGTACACACTGGGAATAGATAGAGAAAATCAATATGTATCAAATCTATATAACGAGTTTAGTTTATCAGTATTAAGACTCATTCAAAATACTGTGAATTCTGCAACTGCTGCAAATATTCCTTTGTCCGTTTGTGGTGAAATGGCAGGAAGACACGATAGTGTAATCGTATTAGCAGGTATGGGAATTCGCAATTTAAGTATGAGTCCAAAATTAATTTCAAGCACAAAGGAAATTCTTTCACGGTTCACGATACAAGAACTAGAAGCTATTTCCGCAAAAAAATTAAATAATTTGTAAGAGATTAATTATGACAAAACTAAAATTCGCTGAAAAGCTAATGCACGTATCATCTTTCTTAATAATAACTTTTTCGTTTTTGATGAGTATTTTTGTAAGTAAGTTAGACACAACAATAATTCCTTATCCCCATATTGTTTACCCTGTACTAAACGGAATATGTGTAGTTTTGTGCTTATATCTTATTTTTTTTCCTCATCATCTGTTCATTCAAGTTTTCATCTTATTCGTTCAAAGTATTCTTACTGTTTATTATGAGCAAGAAATCTTAGGAACTTGCCTTTATTTTACAATTGTTGTCTTTTTATATATCAACGGATATTTCAAACTTCATGCAAAAAGAAAGCTCATAATAATTGCGATTTTCTGGAATTGTATTATTTTAGCCCTCATTCCTCATCATATATTTGCATATTGTTTTGCTGTTGTTTCATTCTTGTTCATCTTGTTTTTGTTCTACTATATTTTTATTCAAGTTGAAAATTTGTTAAAATCACTTCTGCCTGTTACAAGATATCAACTTCTTAATCCAAAACTTCCAAATGTTGGAGATGAATTAAATTTATATAATTTTAATCTAACAGAAAGGCAAATAGAAATTATTCTTGCTTATTTTAATAAATCTCCATCATATAAAGAATTAGCGGCTAAGTTCTTTATAAGTGAATCGCTTGTAAAACGCGAAATGAGTTTGATTTTTAAAGAATTTGGTGTTAAAAACCTTGTTGAATTTCATTCGCTTTTACTTCAATATAAAATAACAGCTGATAAATCTGTTAGAAAATAAAAAGGACTTTTTATGTCAAAAAAGAAAATAAAACCTGATTTTTCCAAACCAAAAGTTGAAGAAGATAAATCGGAAGCTACAGAAATCTCTTCTCTTTTAAATAAAGAATATGAAGGTTTACCTGTTGTTGTTATTGCAGGAAGACCAAATGTTGGAAAATCAACTTTATTCAATAGATTTTTACATAGAAGGGTTGCCATTACAAATCCAACACCAGGCGTAACTAGAGACCCTGTTGAATCAACTGCAATTATAAATGACAAACCCGTCCACCTTGTAGACACTGGTGGATACAAACTTCAGCGTGATTTAGGAACTATTGAAGCTGAACTTGATGAATACGTTGTAGAAAAATCACTTGCAATGATAGAAAAAGCTGATGTAGTAATTTTACTACTTGAAGCTGGCGTCATTACTGGTGAAGATGAAGAATTCATTTTGAAAATGCGTCCTTATTGGAACAAAGTAATTGCAGCTGTAAACAAGACTGAAGGCGGCAGAAATGAAAATGAAGCTTGGAACTACGCAAAATATGGATTCAACAAATTAATTTTTATTTCCGCAGAACACGGAGACAGAATTTCAGAATTGTCAGACAGCATTACAGAAAAATGCGATTTTTCAAAAGTTAGAGTTCTTTCTGAAGAAAGGGCCATTCGTATTGCAATTCTTGGAAAACCAAATACAGGAAAATCAACTTTATCAAACAGACTTACTCATACAAATGCTTCAATTGTTTGTGACTACGCTGGAACCACAAGGGATGTTGTTGAAGGATTTTTTGAATATGGTGGAAAAAGCTTTAGGGTTCTTGATACAGCCGGCATTAGACGAAAAGCTAAAGTCACTGAAGATGTTGAATATTATTCGGTGAACAGAGCCATTAAAACTTTGGATGAATGTGATGTTGTATTCCTGATGATTGATGCTCAAGAAGGACTTGCCGAACAAGACAAAAAAATCTGTTCTCTTGCATATGAAAAAGGTAGAGGAATTATCTTTATCTTGAACAAGTGGGATACCCAAGACCAAGACAACAAAACTCTAAAAAAAGCCCGCGACAACATCAATATTATGTTTGCTCAGATGGATTACGCACCGATTCTGCCAGTTTCTGCAACAGAAGGAAAAGGTATTGTAGATTTATTGAACACAACAATTACCCTTTATGAACAATTAACAAAAAAACTTGATACATCTGTTCTAAATAACGCACTAAAAGATTGGCTGGACCGTTATCCGCCTCCTGCAACACGCACAGCTCATTTTAAAATCCGCTACATGGTTCAAAAAAGTGTTGATCCAATCAGTTTCTTAATTTTTGCCACAAAACCTGAAGTTGTTCCAGAAACATATATCACTTATCTAAAAAACCGTATTAGAGAAGATTTAGGCTATGAACAGATTCCCGTTCAACTTGAAATGAAAGCAAGTCGTCAAAAATGGGAAAAAAGAAATAAAGATAATTAGCAAGGAATTCTTTTGGAATTATTATCTATTGGTGAAGTTGAAATTCTCACTGGTGTAAAAGCCCATGTTCTTCGCTATTGGGAAGAAGTAGTACCACTTTTTTCACCCCAAAAAGATATTACTGGAAGAAGAATTTATACTCAAAATGACATTGAACTAATATTTAGACTTAAATATTTAATTAACGAAAAAAAGTTTACAGCTGAAGGTGCAGGAAAACAACTCTTGGATGAAGCCCAGAACACAAAAAAAGAAATTTCAACACTTCAACTGATAAAGGAAACACGACAACAACTTTCAAGTATTTTTTTGTTAATTCAGAAAAATAAAAAATAACAGAGGAAACAAATTGGAAGAAAAATTTTATACAAAATTTACTGAAAAAAGAGTAAAAAAATCAAAAAAAGCTGCGGCGACAACAGAAAATACACTAAAAGTAAAAGAAGTAAAAACAGAGAAGAAACCTGTTCAAAATAAAGAAGTTTTTAACAACAGAATTGATGCCAGAATCACATCAGAAAAACCTTTATTTGACGAATCATTAATTCCTTCAGATGTAAAATCAATAATTGATAATTTTGACAAGGTCCTTCAAGGCATAAGACCGCTTAACAGCCGCCAGTTGCAGCTTTTACCAGACAACATCCGCGATTTATCACACCAGATGACTGATAACAGAGGTGAAAGACGACTTGGCTACATGAATGAAAATGTGCAACTAACAGCATATTCACGTTATTTTGTTTGGTGGAACTTAATCAGACTTTCCCGCCTTTTTTCAAACCTCCCAAAAACAGCCTTTCCAAAAGACGACTGTTTCTGCATGGATTTAGGAAGCGGCCCACTTACTGTTGTCAGTGCATTGTGGCTTTCACGCCCAGAACTACGAAAGAAAAAACTAGTTTGGTATTGTGTTGATTTATCAAATAATTCGCTAACTCTTGGTGAAGATATTTATCTTTCAATAGTAGCAAAAACTCCAGAATATGAACCATGGCAGATTATCAAAGTTAAAGGAAGCTTTGGCATCCATATTAATGAAAAATGTAATTTCATCACTTGTGCAAACATGTTCAATGAAATTGATCAAACAAACGATATGCCGCCGGAATTCCAAACAAAAAAATATTTTGACCAACTAGAAGTTTATTCAACTGAAGAAACAAAGTTTTTATTAATTGAACCAGGCGTTCCAAAATCAGCAAGAACTTTAAGTTTGTTACGCGAACGTTTTATAAAGGCAGGAAAACAGGTTTTATCACCTTGCACTCACGCCGAAACCTGCCCGATGAACGGATTCAACGCTTATACAGGAAGTACAAACAAATGGTGTAACTTTGCTTTTAGCACGGAAGGCGCACCTTCAACACTAAGAAAGCTTTCTACAGACGCTAGATTACAAAAAGACAGAGCTGTTTTGTCTTATATCAGCGTTATTCCAGAAAATGAAAAGAAAGCTGAAAAAGAAAATGAGCTGACTGTTAGAATTGCATCTGACTCATTCAGATTGAACAGAAACCTTACAGGATTCTACGCTTGTTCAAAATTAGGCTTGGTCCTTCTGGAATTCTGTTCTGAATGTAATCACACTTCTGGTGATGAATTGCAACTTGAATTAAAAACCAGTATTAACAAACTTTATATTGATGCTAAAACTGGTTATCAAAAAATTATTTTACGTTAAAAAAGGATTTTGTATCTTTGCATAAAAGTTGAACGGCCCGTCTGCCTGTGTAAACCGCAATCGGTAAGCCTCCAGGCATCATGATTCGTTCACCTGCAAAGTACACGCCTTTTATAGTTTTTAGCGACTGCGGGTAATTATCCTGCTTTCCGCCTTTCTTCCAAACGCTCATCCAAGAACCTTCATAAGAACTGCAATATCTTTCATATGTACACGGTGTTGCAATATCAATAACTTCCAGATTTGTCTTAACTTCCGGAATAAATTCACCCAACTTTTGAACAAACAATTCACCAAGCTGCTTCTTTTTTTCTGCATAAGAACCATCTTCTTTTGCTTTTTTCCAGAAAGAATAGCTTTCACCCAAAAGCAAACAAGTAATAGAAGTGCAGCCTTCTGGTGAATGGTCTTTATATTTTGCGTAATTATTTATTCTGATTTCATTGTATTTACAACCGGCAAATTCCAATGGTGTTTTAAGTGGATATACAATTGCATATGGCAGCTCGGACAAGTCTTTTTTTACTCCAAGAGAGATAAAAATGTTTTGTTCGCTAATAACATTTCTTCTCATTTTTTGAGTCCATTCTTCTTCAATCTTTGAATCAAACAGATTATCTATGGCATTTCTTGTATCTTGAGTAACAATCACTGCATCACAAGGAATAAATCCTTCTTTTGTTTGAACGCCTTTTGTAACTCCGTCTTCAACCACAACTTTTTCAATCTTTGTTTTGAATTGAATCTTTCCGCCGTAGTTTTTGTATGTATCGAGCATATTCTGAGCCATTCGCACTGAACCACCATCAGGATATCCGCAATCCCCAGAAGCAAATGACGCCAATGTGTAAATAAAAGAAAGTGCGTTATACCTGTCACCAATTGCAGACATCAAAAGATGACGAATATTTTCATTCTTAAACTGATTTACATAATCAATATACGTCATATTCGACAGTTTATTCAAAATCAATCCGGCAGGTGCCATCTTGATAAGTTCCCACAATGATGGATGAATATGTTTTTTTGACTTCAAGCCCATAACATCATTCACGGGAAGATGTACATTTTTATAACAAAGAACATCTTTACACATTCTCTTTATCATCTTTTTATCTTCTGGCGCAAATTCAATAAAGTGCTTTTTTAGTTTGTTAATGTCTCTATACATATACAAACGTTTTTCACCATCGATGAGCGTATAGTAAGGGTCTCTATTCTCTATTTGATTGTTTTCTTGAAGGGCACCTGTTTCCT
The DNA here is from genome assembly GCA_964344405.1 of uncultured Treponema sp. GTDB lineage: Bacteria > Spirochaetota > Spirochaetia > Treponematales > Treponemataceae > Treponema_D. The sequence goes on from CAYFND010000003.1 coordinate 12,742, forward strand.
TCCAAATTCTGTTTAACGTCAACTTTTCGGATGAACCAGTGAGCCAATGCATTCCACCTTCAAAAAAATATCCTTTACGGCTCCAACCAGTAGAAAGTCCGCCAAAAGTTAAATGTTGTTCCATGATTGTTACATCAAAACCACTTTTTGCAGCGTAAACACCAGCAGACAAGCCAGAAATTCCAGCACCCAAAATAATCACTTTCTTATTTTCATTCATATCTTTTGATTTTATCATATCTTTCTCTTCTTTTATATTAATAATACGCAATTGTTGAATTTCCATATACAGAAAATCCCATCTTTGTATACAAACTCATTGCCTTTAGATTTTTCTTATTCACATACAAACATGGATTCTTTTTATTTTTAATTATTTTTTCGCACAATTTTAACACCAAGAACCACGCGTAATAATTTCTTCTGTATAAAGGTTCCGTATAAACGCCACCAATCTGAACAAAATCAAATCCTATGGCGTTTGTATTCGCTTTTGCCACCAATCTATCATCTGCAACGACAGCATAAATCAATTGTTTTTTCAGAATATCTTGTGCTGAAATTTTATACACATTCTCTAAAAGTTCTTTTCCTTTTGGAATGACTTCTTCTTTTAAATATTCTTTTTGAAGTTGATAAATAATTTCTGGATTGCATCCGTTCAAACAGACAATTTCATCACCACTTGATAATTCTTCTGGAGGATAAACTAGTTTCTTTCCCTCTTCTGCAAAATGCCCCATCAAAATGTACTCGTTGGTTTGATACGGTTGTCTTCCCTGTTCCTGCAGCAAATTCAAAAAAAACTTAGACATCTCACTTTCACCACTAACGCACTTTATTTTGTTAAAGTCGATTTTTTTAGTTAAAGTTGATTTCAACTCATCAATGTCTTCATCATTCTTGGCTTCTGTTAAAAAAGGTATATAAAAATGTAATGATTTGCTTATTTGAATAATTCCCAGTATTTCGCTTTCAGAAGAAATTGTACTTTTTTTTGATAAAATATAAATATTCTCATTATTCTTTCTAATATTATATGCAAGTTCTACACAAAAACGCTCATATTTTTTTATAAACAGAATAACAAAATTCCTATTTTCTTCTGTCATAGAAATTAACAACATATTTTTAAGTTTATCAAATTCCATTTATTAAATCATTACAAAATTTTCATAAAAATTTTTTCCACCTTATTTAATTGAATAACTTTCCTAATTTATATATAGTCGATTTATGAATATGATTAGATTATTATTGATTGGTTTGTGTATCGGTATTGCAAACGTCATTCCTGGTGTATCCGGCGGTACAATTGCCGTTGTTTTTAATATTTATAATGAATTTGTAGATGCTATTTCCTTTAATTTGAAAAAACTTGCAAAAAATAAAAAGTTTATAATTCCTTTACTTTTGGGAATGCTCTTGGGTGTCTTGCTTTTTAGTAAGATTGTAACAATTTTATACGCACATTTTCCAACTCAAACAGATTTTGTTTTCACGGGTTTGATTATTGGTAGCATTCCTTTATTATTCAATTATTTAAGAGGTGACAAGTCTGTTAAACCTTCAACTGGAAAAATAATCTCTATTGTTATCTGCATCATAATCGGTCTTTCAGTTATTGTTGGATTTACTTTACTTGAAAGAAAATTTGGCGGTTCTGAAATTTCAAACATCGCCTTACCACCAATTACAGCAAAATTGCTTCTGATAATTTTTATTGCAGGAATTTTTGGCGCTGTAGCAATGATTATTCCAGGTATTTCTGGTTCTTTGATTATGCTGATTATGGGTGTTTATCCAATCGTTATTACAAGTATTCCATCTTTATTCAATCCAGATACTTTCTTGCACGCTTTATTCCTTCTTTTGCCAAACGGTGTCGGGGTAATTATTGGACTTTTAGGTGGAGCTAAATTAATCAGTTTTCTTTTTCAAAAAGCTCCTCAACTTACTTATGCAGTTATTCTAGGTCTGCTTATCGGTTCATTTTATTCAATTTTCCCAGGATTCTCTTCAATTTCAGGCGTTTTACAAGGAATTGCCTGCCTTATCTGTTTATGTTTTGGAATCGCATTAGCATATTTCGGTTCTAAATACGAAAATAAATCCAAATAAAAAAAAATAACAAAAACTACTGTATTATTTCACTAATACAGTAGACAAACCTCTGTTTATATTGTATTACTTTATTAATACAATATTGTACATTAAATGGAGGAATATGAATTTCAATTTTTCAAGCGACAAACCAATTTATATTCAACTAATAGATACTTTTAAATTAAGTATTATTTCTGGAATATTATCCGAAGGATCCAAACTGGATTCCGTGAGGGATTTGGCAATAGCCGCAAAAGTAAATCCCAACACCATGCAAAAAGCTCTTGCAGAACTAGAAAAGATGGGTCTGGTCAGGACAGAACGAACATCAGGCCGATTCATTACAAACGATAAGGAGAAAATTATTTCTATGAAAAAGGAGATAGCTATTCAAGAAATTGATGAGTTTATTAAAAGGATGAAACTACTTGGATTTCAAAAAAATGAAATCATACAAATGATTCAGGAGGAGGACAAATAAATGAGTAACATTGCAGAATTTACAAATCTAACAAAAAAATATGGCTCCAAAACAGCATTGGATTCAATCAATTTAAGCATTCCTCAAGGTTCAATTGTTGGACTTTTGGGTCCAAACGCAAGTGGAAAGACAACACTATTAAAACTGGCAGCTGGATTATTAACTCCAACCGCCGGTGATATCAAAATTTGCGGACTTAATCCCGGATATCAATCAAAAGAAATTGTTGCTTATCAACCGGATAAAGTTTATTTGAATGAATGGATGAAAGTCAGCGATTTATTAGCAATGATGAAGGACTTTTACAGCAACTTCAATCTTGATAAAGCTACAGAAATGATTAAGAACTTGAAAATCAACACTAATGACAAGCTAAAAACCATGTCCAAAGGAACAAAGGAAAAAGTTCAGCTTATTCTAACAATGAGCCGCAATGTTCCGTTATACATTTTGGATGAACCGATTGGTGGCGTTGATCCAGCTGCACGCGACTACATTCTTAATACAATTATCACAAATTACAGTGAAAATTCATCAGTAATTATTTCTACACATTTGATTTCTGACATAGAGATGATTTTGAATCACATCATTTTCATCAAAGAAGGAAACATTGTTCGTCAAGGTGATGCAGAAGACATCAGAGAGAAAGAAGGAAAATCAATTGACGAATTATTTAGAGAGGAGTTTAAGTGTTAATTATGAGAAATCCATTTATAAAAATCGGAAAAGTGTTTAAATACGAAGTTAAATCATCAGCAAGAATCTTCTTGCCTTTATACGGCGCTTTATGTGTAGTTGCCCTTTTATTGGGACTTTCGGGAATTCCAAAACCTGAACCGGCTGTTATTCCTGCAGGAACTACAGAAATCAATTTTTCACTTGATAATCCAACTGAAGTTGCTTATGACGCTCATTCAATGCATTTTGATTCAGATTCAGAATTTGATTTTAATTCATTTCAATCTTTGTTGGTTTTTCTTTATTCGTCGCTCATAGTGGCAATAATCATTCTGACAGTTGTTTTGTTAGCAAAAAGATTTAGAAAAAGCATGTTTGGTGATGAAGCTTATTTGAATTTGTGTCTTCCTGTAACAATTGGCGAACACTTATGGGGAAGAATTCTATCTTCCTTAATGTGGTCATTCTTGTGCTTGATAACAATATTTGTTTCAGTTTTGTTAATCAGATTTAATCCAAGGATTTACAAAGAAATATTACTTTCATTATCAAATGGAATTGGAATTTCCGGAGTAAAAGTTATACTCAGTTTGATTTTGGGATTTGCATCTTTATCTGTTTTCTTAATTTTGTTCTTCTATTGTTCAGAAAGCATTTCACACTTTTTCACCAATCATCATTCACTTGCAAAAGCTTGTACTGTAATAATCATGTTGATTGTGTCTTCAAAATACTTCAATCTCATTTTTGATTTGAGCAGACACATCAGGATGGATTCTTTTGCTGCAAACTTATGGACATTAGTTCTTTCTGCCGCATTAATTTCTGCTTGCTTCTACACAATTACATATTACATTTTCAGAAAAGGACTAAATCTGTAACAAGTTAGATTCTTTAAAACTAAAAAGCACTTGAGCTTGATGTTCATTCCTTTTTGGAATACTTCACACTTCAAGTGCTTTTTTTATCTATTCAGATAACCATTTTTTAGAAAAAGCGTTTTGAATGTTTTCTTCCACCCATTCATAAACTTCAGGCATCATTTCCTTAATAACGTGCATTCTTTCTTCAATTTGTGAACGTTTTGGTTTTCCTTCAATCCAAGTATGTCCATTTGTAAGTGTATTATTCAAAAAAGGTTGAAGTCTATCCATACAAGCTGCATATTTTGAATCAGAAGTTTCCATTGCATCAAATTCCTCCCACAAAAGGCGAATTTGTCTTCCTTGATCTTCTGGAAGTATAGCAAATAGTTTGTCAGCTGCTAATTTTTCACGTTCTTCTTTATCTTCGTTGCCTTTTACATCGTAAGCAAAAGTATCACCAGCATAAATTTCTATTAAATCATGAACAACTAGCATTTGAACTACGCGTCCAACATTTATTTCTTCTTTTGTATATTCAGTAAAAAGTTGGGCCATTACAGCTATGTGCCACGAATGTTCTGCATCATTCTCTCTTCTAGATTTATTGATTAGAACAGTTCTTCGTAAAATATCACACATTTTATCAATTTCAATTGTGAATTCAAATTGTTTGTTCAATCTTTCATTTTTCGTTTTGATAAAATCTGATACTGCCACTTTTATCACCTTTCCTAGTTTCTGAATGAATGTATTGGAGCTGGAATTCTTCCACCACGGTTGATGAAATCTGCACAACTGAATCTATTCACTGGCATAATTGGAGCACCACCAAGTAATCCGCCAAATTCTGCCCATTCACCTTCTTTTTTGCCAATTACAGGAATCAAGCGAACTGCTGTAGTCTTATTATTTACCATTCCAATTGCAAACTCATCTGCCATGATTCCGCTAATTGTTGTAGCTGGAGTGTCACCAGGAATTGCAATCATATCAAGTCCAACTGAACAAACTGTTGTCATGGCTTCCAATTTTTCCAAAGTGATTGAACCTTGTTTTACAGCGTTAATCATTCCTTCATCTTCAGAAACAGGAATAAATGCGCCAGAAAGTCCGCCAACATTTGTACTAGCCATAACACCGCCTTTTTTAACCATATCAGTGAGCATAGCTAAAGCAGCTGTAGTTCCAGGAGCACCAGCACCTTCAAGTCCAATCTCTTCAAGGATTCTTGCAACTGAATCGCCTACTTCTGGTGTTGGAGCCAAAGACAAATCCAAAATACCAAAATTAACGCCCAATCTTTTGGCAGCTTCTGCACCAACAAGTTGACCCATTCTAGTAATCTTGAACGCCATTTTTTTAATACCGTCTGCCAAAACATTAATTGGTTGGCCTTTATATTCTCTTGCAGCTGCAAGAATTACACCAGGACCAGAAACACCGGCATTAATAACGGCATCTCCTTCTCCAGGACCATGAAAAGCACCTGCCATAAAAGGATTGTCTTCTGGAGCATTGCAGAATATTACTAATTTTGAACATCCCAAACTATCACGTTCTTTTGTAGCTTCTGCAGTTTTGATTATTGTTTCACCAAGGATTTTTACGGCATCCATATTGATTCCGCTTTTTGTAGTTCCAACATTCACAGAAGAACAAACAAAATCAGTTGTTGCTAAAGCTTCTGGAATTGAATCAATTAAAATTTTATCTGCAGGAGTAATTCCTTTTTGAACTAAAGCACTAAAACCACCAATAAAGTTGATTCCTAATTCTTTTGCACATTTATCAAGAGTTTTACAATATTGAACATAAGATGTCGCATTGCTTGCACCAGCAATCAAAGAAATTGGAGTTACTGAAACACGTTTATTAATAATTGGAACACCAAATTCTTTTTCTATATCTTGTCCAACTTTTAATAAGTTTCCTGCTTTCTTCATGATTTTATCATAAATTTTATCACAAGAACGATTCATATCTGAATCGGCACAATCAAACAACGAAATTCCCATTGTAATACAACGGATATCAAGTTTTTGACGCATAAACATATTTACAGTTTCTTGTATTTCGACAGGTGAAAAAATCATAATTACTCCTAAAACAACTAAATGAATTACTTCAATTTATTAATCTATATATTGAAAAACAGTTTAATGAAAAGATAGCTATGTAGCAATAAACACAAATATTTATTTTTCAATAACAAGCCAATCCCAAATTTTACTATCTTCATGTCCAATTCGCCAGAATCCCACTTTCTGAACATTTGCTTCTTTATAAATTCTGCACATATTCACCAAAGAATAAACGTCATTAAAATATCCAGTTACGTTGACTTCTGTTGTATAAGTAAAAGACGGAATATCATCGATGTATTCAACAGTTTCTACTCCATTTTCAGTCATAATCCTATTCACACCGCTAAAATACCACGCACCAGAAGTTGGAGTGTCGCTCCACGTCCTTCCGTAAAAAGGCAATCCCATCACCAATTTATTTTCCGGAATCTTCTTTACTGCATAATCCATAACTTTTTTACACCAATCAACACTCGCTATTGCACCTGGTTTACTTGTGGACCAATGTTCGTCATAAGCCATGACAAAAACTCTATCACAATAGTTTGAAATCTCTTCATATGGATAAACGTCTTCAGACAACAATTTGAACCTAGCGGGAACACATACAGAAAGCATCTTTCCTTTTAATTTATACCGTAAATCTGCAATAAAACTGATGTAGTTTTTTCTATCTCTAACAGGAACTAATTCAAAATCAAGTTGAACTCCATCAAAACCTTCAGAAGCTTTAACTATATCATTTAGAATCTTTTTCCTGATTCCATATTCCGGATTTATTACAAAATGAGTTAAAGATTTACTATCACAAATAAAAACTATATGAACACGCGATTCATCATTCACTTTAAGTTTTGATCTAACTGGAATATTGATTAATTCACCATAACAGTTCACATCAGCTGCAAAGTAACAGACATCTGTAACCGGCATTTCTTCATTGTATTCGTCTTCTTTACCTTGAGTTACATAACCCCAAGTTTCAGAAAAAGAAACTTTTTCACCTTCAACTTCTCTAAGCTGATATTTTGGTTCCAGATTTGTTTCTTCTAGAACTATTTCCTGCTCATTGTTTTCTGTTTCTTCCGGTATTTCCAAATCTGTTCGCACTTTAGTACAAGAACATAAAGTTAGAACAAATAATATTAGTAAAATTTTAAAATCTCTTCTTTTTATCATATCTTAAAATATCGGTAATTCTTTCTGTATAAGTAAGTTACAAAAGTTTAATTCAACTTGTTTTTATATATGCAAAACTTTATACATTGGATTTTCTGCAGGATTCAATTCCAAAACATTATGTTCAAATTCTGAAACCTCAGAAGGATCATGCGTTACGTGAAGCATAGTTGAACTTCCATTTTCTGCTATTATATTTAACAGATGAAGGATTTTATCTCTATATTGCTCATCCAATCCATGACAAGGTTCGTCCAAAATCAATATTGGCGGACATTTTACAGCTGAACGCAAAATCAAAATGGCGCGCTGCTCACCATAACTTATGTTTCCAAATGATTCATTCTCCCTGCCTTCAAAACCGCCCAATTTAAGCCATCTTCTTGCGGCAGCAATTTCCACATCAGTTGGATTTCCATACAAGCCAATTGAATCTCTAAAACCAGAAATGATTACATTCTGCAAACTTGTTCCATTCACCATTCTGTATTCAACGTGCAATCTATATGAAACAATTCCCATCTTTTGTTTGATGTCCCAAATAGACTCGCCACTTCCACGTTTTTTTCCAAAAAGTCGGACATCATTACAAAAAACCTGCATATTGTCGCCAGTAATCAATTCAAGGAATGTTGTTTTACCCGAACCATTTGGTCCTCTAATCAACCAGTGTTCGCCTTTTACAAGTTTCCAGTTCAAATCAATTAAAACTTTATGCTCATCCCAGCCCACATTTACGTGATTCATTTCAATCAGAATTTCTTTCTCTTCAGATTTTGAATCAGCTTGTTGTAGAACTTCAGTTTCTTTTAATGTATCTTGCAACTCTTTTGAAAAATCTTTTTTTTGAGTTTCCTTGATTTCAACTTGAGCTAGCTCTCTTTCTTGCAGTAATTTTTCATATTCACCACGGCTACCCAAAAATGTTACTTCTTTATTTCTAAATTCAATGACATTTGTAATTGAAGATGGAATTTCATGCCAACGTTCCATACTCAAAAGTATATGTGGATATTCGCTGCCAGCGGTGTTCTTGCTTTGATTCTTTACAAGTGAAGTAAAGAAATCCAGAAGGATTGTCCTGCTTTCAACATCCAGACCGGCAAAAGGATCGCTTAAAATAATCAGTTTTTTCCCAGAAATTAACGCCCTTGCTAAAAGCGTCCGCCTAATTTCACCAGTGGACATATATTTAATTCCTCTATCAAGAATCTTTTCCACTCCGCACAATTTAATTGCCGGATAAGCTTCAACTTGGCTCACAACATCTGGCAAAGGTTCGTTTCTTTTAATTTTTCCGCAAATTCCTTCCGCAATAAAAACCCGGCCTGTTCTTCCAATGTCAACGCCGCCTTCTATATATTCACTTTCATCATTTAGACGTTCCTCTTCAATTAATAAAGCGGCTTTTTCCAAAGAAACAATTTCTACAGAATCTGCAAACACTGATGAAAAGATTGAAGTTTTTTTATCTTGTTCTTGCCTTTCATAATTTGGAATAATTTTTTCTGTATTTGCCAACGCATTAACAAAATCAGCCTTTCCACCGCCGTTTGGACCAATCACCAACCATGCTTCATTCGACTTCATTTCCCAAGAGAAATTCTCTATTACAGTTTTATTTTTATTTTCAATTCTACAATTATTAATTGTAATCAAATTATTTTCATTCATAAAAATACTGTAGCACAATTCATTTTTTTAATAAATCTGTATTTTTTAAGTATGATTAATATCTTTTTCCACATACCTACTTGAAAAAATAAGAATAAAAAACTATTATTTCAAATATGTCAACAGAAAAAACAAATGAACTAATTTCAGAATTCTTAGATCCAAAAACAATATCAGCATTATCAAGTTTTTTAACTTCAACTGAAAATTATAGTAGTTATGTAGACATAATTGCGTCAGCTTTTGGTTATAATGATTCATTATCAAAATTATCAGAAGACGATACACAAAAATTGATTTTAAGTTTTAAACACAATCTCACTCTTTTAATACAGAAGACTTGGGTTGAACAAGCCGACATCGGAACAAAAGACAAACTTCTATATCAATTAAATCATTTCATTTCTAAAGAAAACTTTTCTTGGCAAGACGAATATCCAACATTCTTACAAATCATCAATTCTGCTGTTTCATTAATGTTTGGACAAAATACAACTTCTCCAGATTTTGAAGAATATACATTAAGAATTGATCCTGAATTTGGAATTTTCTGGTGGTACATTTCTAATCTTCCTCCCAAAACTGATTGGTCAATTGAAAAGTGCCGGATATCTATGATGTTGGGAATGTATTTCCTTGCAAACTATTAGTATATGCTCAAACCGGGACTGATGTTCCGGTTTTTTTGTTTTAAATAACTTTTTTGAGGTTTATATGGACATTATCAAAACAACAGACTCATTACGTAAAGGTGCAAAAAGACTGGCTATTCAAAATGCTTCACAAAAAAACAAGGCTTTATCATCTGTCATTACAGAAATACAAAAAAATAGAAAGAATATTCTAGAAGCAAACCTTCTTGATGTAAAAAACGCAAAAGAAAAAGGGATGTCAGACGCACTTGTTGAACGATTGTCCCTTGATGATAAAAAAATTGATGACATTATCAAAAGTATAAATGTCGTAATTTCACAACAAGACCCCATTGGTGAAGAAATTGCCGGTTGGAAATCTCCAAATGGAATGACAATCAGACAAGTTCGTGTTCCTCTTGGAATTGTTGCAATCATTTACGAAAGCCGTCCAAACGTTACTGTTGACGCTTTTTGTTTGGCATATAAAAGTGGAAACGCAATTTTATTAAGGGGTTCGTCATCTGCAATTAATTCAAACAAAGAACTTGTTAAAATTATTAAACAAGGTTTGTCTGGTGAACTGACTGCAGGTTTTGGTGTTCCAGAATCAATTGAACTCGCCCCTTGTGAAAATCATGACGAAGTTGATCAAATTCTTACCGCTGTTGGACGAATTGACGTTGCTTTACCAAGAGGTGGAGCAAAACTAATTAATTCCGTTGTAGAAAAAGCCAAAGTTCCTGTCATTCAAACCGGAGCCGGAGTCTGTCACCTTTTTGTTGATGAATCCGCTGATTTATCAATGGCTGTTGAAGTTGCATACAACGCGAAAACCCAACGTCCGGGAGCCTGCAACGCAATTGAATGCATTCTTGTTCACAAAAACGCACTTAATGAGTTTTTACCAAAACTAGCTGAAAAGTTTAATCAAAAAGTTCAGTTCCGCGCTGATGAAAAATGTTATGAAATACTTTCAAAAACTGGCGTTTCTGTTGTTAAGGCAGAAGAACAAGATTATGGTTTTGAATTTCTAGATTTTGTCTGCACAATAAAAGAGGTTTCTGATGTTTCAGAGGCAATTGAGTATATCAACGCTCACAACACAAAGCATTCAGAATCAATTATCACAAACAACCGCACTAACGCTATGCTTTTTCAAACAGAAATTGATGCAGCTTGTGTTTATGTAAACAGCTCTACAAGATTCACTGATGGAGGAGAATTTGGATTTGGTGCCGAACTTGGAATCAGTACTCAAAAACTTCACGCCCGTGGACCAATGGGAATCAAGGCTCTTACCACAACAAAATATCTAATAGACGGAAATGGTCAAATCCGTTAAACATAGGAAAATTTATGAATATTTCAGAAGTAATAAAAAAATCACGTAAAATAGTTATCAAGATTGGAAGCAACACTTTAGCAAAAGAAGACGGAACTACAAATGTTGAATTCATGCAGAGTTTTGCCAGACAATGTAAAGATTTAATTGATATGGGCAAACAAATTGTTCTAGTTTCTTCTGGAGCTCAAGTCAGCGGACTTGCAACAATAAAAGAATGGGCCCGCAAAAGAGACGTTCACTATAGACAAGCACTTTGTGCAATTGGTCAGGTTGAACTGATGAACCAATGGCGATTGGCTTTTAATATGCAGAATATCCACATTGGACAATTATTGCTCACAAAAGAAGATTTTGAAGACGACCACAGAACGCTTAATATGCGAAACACCTTGTTCACCCTTGTAGATGAAGGTGTAATCCCCATAATCAATGAAAACGATTCTGTTTCTTTTGATGAAATTAGAATTGGTGATAATGACAACTTGAGTGCTTTAACCGCCATTCTTTGGAGTGCCGACTTATTAGTTTTATTCAGCGATATTGATGGCATTTACACCGACAATCCAAAAACTAATCCAAAAGCTGAACTCATCACCGAAGTAAAGAACATTTCTGAACTACGCAGCAAAATCACCATTGGAAACACAAATTCTTTTGGAACAGGTGGAATTGAAACAAAAATTCAAGCTGCTGAAAAAACAACTGAATACGGAATCCCACTTTTACTTGCCAACGGCTCAAAAGCAAACATTTTGGAAAACCTATTGGCCGGTTCAGAAAAGGCAACTTTATTCATTGAAGATAATAACTGCCTAATCAAAGATATCAAATAATTCTGGAGATTTTATGACAAAAGAAGAAGCCGAACAATTTTTCAAAGATGACAAATTCGCCACAGAAACAACGGGAATCAAAATTGAAGAAGTTCTTGAAAACTATTCACGCTGCAGCTTGAAAATTGAAAAAAAACACATGAATGCAGCAAATAGTGTTATGGGTGGCGCAATTTTTACTTTGGCCGATTTTTCTTTTGCTGTAGCTTCAAACACCAAAGACACTTTAACTGTTACAGCTTCCAGCACAATCAATTATCTTGGTTCTCCCAAAGGAGACACACTGATTTCTGAATGTAAATTGATTAAAGATGGAAAACGCGTGTGTTTTTACGAAATTACAATAACAGATAATGTGAATACAAAAGTTGCATATATCACGTCAAACGGTATTCACATTACAAAAAAATAATTCTATTGAATTTCCTCTTTCATCACTTTGTTTCTACATTTGTAATAAGCTGGAATCAAGAAGCAGTCTGCCAAAATCCAAGCCATAGGACTTGCAACACAGGCCGCCTTGAATCCAAAAAGAGGAACAAAGAACAAACCAAAAACGCTTCTTCCAATTAGTTCAAACATACCGGCAAATATTGCCAGTTTACTAAAGCCCATTCCTTGAATCATAAACCTGATTATATTTACTAAGGCCAACGGAAAGTAGAAAATGCTGTTTCCAATTAAAAACATTCTTACATCAGACAAAATTCCAATATCTTCTTGATTTAAGAATAAACGTCCTAATTCTTCACCAAAGAAAAACATTATTACAAAAGCTAAAACTGAATAAATCAATCCTAACAACGAACAAGAATAAAGCCCCGTATTCAACCTTTCAAATTTTCTTGCTCCAGTATTTTGTCCACCATAAGTTGCCATTGTTGTTCCCATTGCGTCAAAAGGACAACAGAAGAACATACAGATTTTACTTGCAACAGAAATAGCCGCCACAGCTGAAGAACCAAGCGAATTCACCGCGGCCTGCAAAATTACACTACCAATGGCTGTAATTGAATATTGCAAGCCCATAGGAACACCCATTCCCAATAAAACTGTAAAATGATGCCTTCTTATTTTCTTATCGTCTTTTTCCAAACGGATAATGTCATAATGAGATTTCATGTAAATAAAACACAATACGCTGGCAATCAATTGAGAGATAACAGTTGCCAATGCCGCTCCAGCAACACCAAGTTTAAAAATCAAGATGAAACACAAATCTAAAATAATGTTCAAAACTGAAGAAATCAGCAAAAAATATAAAGGAGTTTTTGAATCACCCAAAGAACGAATTATTCCAGCCATCAAGTTGTATACCATCACAATTGGAATTCCAACAAAAATGATGACAATATAGTTATAAGATTCCTGCAAGATATCAGAAGGAGTTTTCATCCAAACAAGCATAGGCTTACAAATAAGAACTGTAATCACGGCAAAAACAATTGATATTACAATTGTCAAAACCCAGCTCATCGCTACATATTGACGTAAAGTCTTGTAATCTTTTGCTCCAAACTTATTTGCAATTGGAATACAAAAACCATTACATAATCCCATGCAAAATCCAACAATCAAGAAATTGATTGAACCAGTGGAACCAACAGCTGCCAAAGCCGAAACACCAAGAAATTTTCCAACAATAACTGTATCAATTACATTGTAAAACTGTTGAAACAAATATCCTAAAAAAACAGGAATAGAAAAACTTAAAATAAGTTTCATCGGTTTTCCTGATGTCAAATCCTTAATCATAGCTGAATAATAGCATTTTCCTTTTTAAATTCAATCAGTTAAATAAAAAAACACCGTGAATATTTCTTTTTACTCACGGTGTTTTTATTAATTTTGGCTAGTTATTATGCAAATGGATTTTCATCTACATAAAGTTGACCAGCTGGTTTGTTATATGCAACATCTTCAACACCTAAGTAATTGAAAATTGTGTATAAAGCTTTTCCAACATGACCAAAAGCAACAGCTCCATGGTGTGGATAATGTTTAGAAATCAATACATGGCGATAGAATCTTCCCATTTCTGGAATAGCAAAAACTCCAATTCCACCAAAAGAACGAGTTGCAACAGGCAAAATTTCTCCATGAGAAATATAAGCTTGAAGTTTTCCATCAGGATTAGCGTGCAAGCGGAAGAATGTAATCTGTCCTGCTGCAATGTCACCTTCAAGAGTTCCTCTTGTAAAATCAGGATCACTACCCTTTGGCTCCAACAAACGATGCTGAATCAATTGATATTTTACTGCTGGTGAACTTGAAGAAGCTAGACGGCAGAATGGAGTGTTTCCACAATGGAAGCCCATGAAAGTATCAGTTAATTTGTAATCATATTTAAATTTGCCTTTAATATCTGATTCATACATATCACTTGGAACAGAGTTGTTAATATCAAGCAATGTAACTGGTTCACCAGTAACACAAGTTCCAATATATTCGCTCAATCCACCGTAGATATCTACTTCACAAGCTACAGGAATTCCTTTTGAAGCAAGGCGGCTGTTTACATAGCAAGGTTCAAATCCAAATGCTTCTGGGAATGCTGGCCAACATTTATCAGCAAATACAACATATTCTCTAGCACCTTTATTTTTTTCTGCCCAATCCAAAAGTGTTAATTCAAACTGTGCCATTCTTGGTAAGAAATCAGGATATTTGTTTCCTGAAGAACCAAGTTCAGCAGCCATTTCTTTTACTACATCTGGAATACGTTTATCATCTTTGTGAGCTTTGTATGAAACTAATAAATCCAATTCTGAATTTTCTTGAATCTCAACACCAATATCATAAAGACCTTTAATTGGAGCGTTACAAGCAAAGAAGTCTTGTGGACGAGGTCCAAATGTGATTACTTTAAGTTTTGACAAACCAATTAAAGCTCTAGCAACAGGAATAAAATCTTCCATCATTTTTGCTACATCTTCAGCAGTTCCAACTGGATATTCAGGGATTACAGCTTTAAGATGGCGGAGACCTAAATTGTATGAACAGTTCAAAACGCCACAATAAGCATCGCCACGACCATCAATTAAATTGTTTCCATGCTCTTCTGCAGCAGCTGCATACATAACAGGACCATCAAAGTTTTTAGCTATTAATGTTTCTGGAGTTTCTGGACCAAAGTTTCCTAAGAATACACAGAGTGCATTACATCCAGCTTTTTTTACATCATCAACAGCTTTAAGCATGTCGATTTCGTTTTCTACAGTTACTTTACATTCATAAAGTTCTGATTTTTTACCAAATGCTTTAACAATAGCTTCTCTTCTTGATTCAGAAAGAGAGATTATAAAACAATCTCTACTTACAGCAATAATTCCAAGCTTCACATTAGGAATGTTATTCATCATAAAAAGTTCTCCTTAATTTAAAAACCAATTATATTTCACTTTAATATTGTTTCAAATTTATACTAATAAATGCAGAAGTCAACTAGGAATTTTACCTATATTTTGATAATTAAATCTTTTCCTTTTGCTTCGTATTTTGTTAGCTTCACTTTTGCCGAGTTAAACATCTTTTTTGATGCTTCTACAGCCGGTGTTCCTTCATATTTATTATTAAAATAAATCACTTCTTTAATTCCAGACTGGATTATTGCCTTTGCACATTCATTACACGGAAACAAGGTAACATATATTTTTGAACCTTCCAGACTTTCACCTTTGTAGTTTAAGATAGCGTTTAATTCACTATGCACAACAAAAGGATACTTTGTATCTAGAAATTCACCTTCTCTTTCCCATGGATACTCATCATCAGAACATCCGTATGGAAATCCGTTATAACCGACTGACAAGATTTTGTTTTCTTTAACAATACAAGCTCCAACTTGAGAGTTTGGGTCTTTAGATCTAAAAGCAGCTAATTCTGCAATTCCCATAAAATATTCATCCCAAGATATATAGTCAGCTCTTTTTTTAATCGACATTTTTTTCCTCTACTAATTCATATTAGAATAATTTGACTTCTTTTCATTGTCAATTAATTATATTTTCTTTTTATTTATTATCTTGTATACTTTCAATAAGGATGGATGAGGTTATGAAAAAACTTATACTTTTTACAATTGCTTTGTTGTTTACTGGATTTCTTTTTGCAGATCCACTAATTATTCGTGTAAAGAATGATGATTATAATCAGATTCAAATACATAATCTTTCTTCAGAAAAAGAATTTTCTGGAAAAGTTTATAGAATGAAGAGATCTGGTGATGATTATAAGAAAACTGAAGTTTTAGGTTCTTTTAATATCAGACGGTTTGACGACCAATGTACATTAAATACTCTGATTTATGAAGGTGAATATATTTCTATTGAATTCCCACCAGAATATGACAACTTATTTACCTATACGACAGAACATAAAGACTTTCCTTTCTTTGATATTCTTGTAATCCACTTGGAAGACGAAGAATAAAACAGAAAAAGCAAAAAAAATCCGATGAAATACTTCATCGGATTTTTTATTTAACTATTTACTAGCTAAATCAATATTTTTTCCAATCAAACCAACAAAAGCACCTTGTTTTGCTTCTGCTGTATCTGGATGAGCTATGAGCCATTTGTTTCTTGCCCATAACAATTTATCTTCCAAATTCTTTTCTGTAAGAGCTGGTTTTGCGGTGTTTGTGTCTTTTGGCAAAACAACAATAACTCTAAAACCTTCTTTAGAAACTTCACCATTAACAACTGCATTACATGGAGCATAGTGAAGAGTAGTTTCATAAACTTGAACTACAGTTCCTTTTGGAACATAGAAAGCTTCAACTGTATTTGTATCAAGTTTTCCATTCTTTACAGACTGTAACGGTGCTAGTAAAAGAATCATATCATTTGAAGGAATATTTATTTCTGAACCTCTGTGATATTCAAGACAATTCAACTTTGTGTTATTACCGTTGCAATATCCAATTTGAATTGGCATTCCACCGTAAGCATTATCAGATAATTCTTTTGCTATTGGAAGACTTTCCAAATCTTTATCACCTGGTTCATAAATTACAGCAGATGCAGGTTTTTCTGTTTTTTCATCCAACTTCTTTAGCAAATCATTTACATCATAACCTGTAAGAATTGCTCCATATTTTTCAAATGAATGTGAAAATACTGATTTTATACGCATATTAACTCCTATTAAGTTTTTACTTTATTACAAATTAGCTAATTTAGAAAAATTATCTTTAAGGGCTGGGTAAATGCTCTTGTAGATTTCATAATACTTTTGATATTCAGGAACATTTTCTTTAATTGGATCTTGAGAAGGATTCAACTTGATTACAGCTTTACAGCCTTCTTCTACACTTTTGTAAACTCCAGTAGCAGTTCCGGCAAGAATTGCAACACCAAGAGCTGGACCTTCTTTTGAAACTACAGTTTTTACAGGACAATTGAATGTATCAGCTAACATTTGGCGCCATAATGGAGAACTTCCGCCACCACCACAAGCTAGCATTTCATCAATTGAAACACCCATTTCTTTTAAAACTTCGACACTATCTCTTTGACTAAAAGTTACACCTTCCATAACAGCTCTTAAAAGATGATATTTTGTGTGCATTGCTGAAAGCCCAAAGAAAACGCCTCTACAATTTGGATCCAAGTGTGGAGTTCTTTCTCCCATCAAATATGGAAGATAAAGTAGTTTTTCACTTCCAATTGGAATTCTTCCAGCTTGTTGGTCCATCAAATAATAAGGATCTTTGCCCATTCCGTTGGCAGTTTCCATTTCTGCATTACAGAAATTGTCTCTATACCATTTTAGTGAAAGTCCTGCAGCTTGAGTTACACCCATTACATGCCATGCGTTTGGAACAGCACAACAGAATGTATGAACTCTTCCTTTTGGATCTATGCTCAATTTTGAAGTATGGGCAAAAACTACTCCAGATGTACCAATTGTAGTAAAAGCTTTTCCATCGATTACAGTACCAGTTCCAACGGCTGCGGCGGCATTATCACCAGCGCCACCAGCAACAACTGTTCCAACTGCCAAACCTGTCAATTCTGCAGCTTGAGCATTTACAGTTCCTGTAGCTTCTGGTGATTCATAAACTTTTGCTAATAAAGATTTATCAATTCCAAGCTTTGAAAGAACTTCATCTGACCATTGTCTTTTTGGAACATCAAGTAATTGCATTCCAGATGCATCACTAACTTCTGTAGCAAATTCTCCAGTCAACATATAGCGAACATAATCTTTTGGAAGAAGAATATGAGCACATTTTGCATAGTTTTCTGGCTCGTTGTTACGAACCCATAATATTTTTGATGCTGTAAATCCTGTTAATGCTGGATTTGCGGTAATTTCTATAAGTCGTGATGAACCAACTTTTTGTGTAATTTCATCACATTCTTTTGCAGTTCTTTGATCACACCAAATAATTGATTTTCTTATTACATTTCCACTTTTATCAAGCATAACAAGTCCGTGCATTTGACCTGAAATACCAACACCTTTAATTTCTTTTGAATTAATTCCGGCTTTTGCTATTACAGCTTTACAAGTTTCACAAGTTGCGTGCCACCAATCAAGAGGATCTTGTTCTGCCCAACCATTTTTTGGCTGATATAATGGATATTCAATTGTCTTTGAAGCTACAACAGAACCATCTTCCTTGAATAACACTGTTTTAGTACCTGATGTACCTAAATCAACACCTAACAAATAAGGCATATTTTACTCCATAAGAGGCTATTCAATTTTTTGAAGAGTAGCCTTTTGTATTTTTCTTAAATTTAAACCTTTATATTCAGATGTCAAGCAGTGATTTTACCTATTTCGTATTATTTTAACCTTTCACAGCTCCAACCAAGAAGCTCTTTTGAACTTGGCTGCTCATACAACAATAAATCACCAAGGTTGGCAAGGTTGCTATCATCAAAGCGGCTCCAATTGAACCCCAATCTGTTTGATACTGGCCGTACATTCCTTGAATTCCAGCTGTAAGTGTTTTAAAGTTTTCACTACTAATAAAAACTTGAGCAAATAAAAGTTCATTCCAATATTGAATAAATGTAAAAATTGAAACAGTAACAATCGCAGGAATCAACATCGGTGTTATAATTGACCAGACTGTCTTATAAATGCTTGCGCCATCAATACAAGCTGATTCTTCCATAGCCCTTGGAATTGCATCTATAAATCCTGTAATTATCATTATTCCCATTGGCAGACCAAATCCTGTGTAAGGAATTATCAGAGCTAAATATGTATCCAGAATATGAACTCTACTCATACCAATAAAGAGTGGGAGCAAAGCGGCATGAATTGGAATCATCATTCCTGTTGTAAAAAGAATTGTTACAAATTTTCTACCTTTCCACTTCATTCTAGTTAAAGCGTAAGATGCCATTACCGAAAGTACAACAGTCAAAACAACAGTACAAGCTGTAATCAAAATACTATTTAACAAATACAGCCCAACTTTTCCACCAATTAAAGCCTGTTTGTAATTTGAAAAAATCCAGTATTTTGGTAAACCGATAATATTTTCACCAAAAATTTCAGTATTGTTTTTTAATGAGAAAGTGAACAACCAATAAATTGGAAAAAGATTTACAAAACCCCATAAAAGAAGAAATATCTGTAGAATTACGCGATTGATTTTAGTTCTAATTTTCATAATCTTTCCTCATAGAAAATAGTTTTTGAATTGCAAGTGTGAATAACAAACATTCAAGTACAATAAAAACTGCAATCGCACTTCCTTGCCCATATTTATTTCTTAAGAAGATTGTTTTATACATTAAAGTTGCAGGAACTTCACTAGCTCCAGCTGGACCGCCATTTGTAAGGATAAAAATCAAATCGAATATCTTTAAAGAACCAATCAATGAAAAGACTGTACAAACACGAATCATCGGCTTAATCAACGGAATTGTAATTCTAAACGATGTTCTAATTGGCCCCGAACCGTCAATTTTTGCAGCTTCAAATATTTCTGGCGAAATTCCTTTGATTGCTCCATACATCAACAACATATGATATCCAACATATTGCCATAACATTGGAACAAACGTTGCTCCCAAAACATATTTTTTATCACCAAGCCACATCTGGCATTTATCTTCCAAACCAATCGCTCTTAACAAAGCATTCAACAAACCGTAATCAGTGTTGTATATTTTCATCCACAATTGACCTATAACAACACTAGAAATAATTACTGGAATAAAATAAATACTTCTGTAAAAGTTTTCATGTTTTACACCCCATGCTAAAATCAGGGCAATAATCAAAGAAATAGGTAATTGAATAAATAAAGAAACTAAAGCATACAAAAATGAATTTTTTGCCGCTTTCCAAAATACTGAGTTTTTATTTGTGAAAAGATAAATATAATTTTTAAGTCCCACAAATTTTCCAACTCCAATTCCATCCCAATCTAAAAAACTGTAATAAACAGACATAAATATTGGTATAAAAACTATCACCAGAAAAAAAACTAAAGCCGGCAATATAAAGAAACAAATTGCCTTTTTATCAGAAAAAACTTTGTCCATATTAAGTTCCTACAAAAAAAAGAAAAGTGCGACAAACTCAAACAGAATTTGCCGCACCAAAAAGGAGTTACTCTAAAATCTCTTCAAGTTTGTCGCAATATTGATTTGCATCAATATCACCAGCAAGCATTTCTTGAACAATATCCATCAATGTTTCAGAATCATTTCCTTCCAAAGCAGTATTTCCCCAAAGAAGGAATGTTTTTGCATTAGAAGTTAAATCAACAATTGATTTGATAAGTGGATCGATTTTGCTGTCATCAACATTCATTTTCCAACTTGGAATACCAGCTCCAACTAAATAAGCATTTTTTGAATGATTTTCAGCTAAATATGAACACAATGTTACAGCTGCTTCTTTATTTTTTGTTTTTGCACTTACACAGAAACCTTCTGCAGCTCCACCCATAAAGTCATTGATATTACCTTTTCCACCTTCAATAGTTGGGAAGCGTACGGCTTTTACTTTTCCTCTAATTGAAGAAGATTTAGCCTGACAGTTTGCTGCTGTCCATTGACCGTTGATATACATTGGAATTTTACCATTGTAGAAAGGAACTTCAGATTCATCACGAGTAATAGCAACTGCATCTTTAGGGAATGCACCGGCTTTTATCAATTCTTCATATTTTTGAGCGGCTAATTTCATACCTGGAGTTTTAAATGAAGCACCTGGTTTTTTGTAGAATGCTTTATCACATTCTTGATAGCCGGCAGCACGTAATGTAATTAAATCTGTATACATACAAGTTGGCCAGCGGTCTTTTCCACCAACAGCCATTGGTGTTAATCCTGCTTTTTTGAAAGTTTCAATAGCAGTCATCAATTCTGACCAAGTTTCTGGAATTTTAACATTATATTTATCAAATAAATCAGTGTTACAGAACATAACAGAACAAGCCATTGTGTATGGAAGTTGATAAACATGTCCATTGAATGTCATATTTGCCAAAGCGCCATCAACAATTCTGCTCATATCGTCTTTTGACATATATTGATCAAGTGGAAGTACTTTTTTTGCATCAACAAAAGATTTTAACATTCCACCAGCGTTGTAATAAAATACATCTGGAGCATCATTTGCAGCTACAGCCGTTTTAATCTTAGTTTTGTAGGCTTCAGCTTCATTCATTGTTAATTCAATTTCAATTTCTGGATGAGCGGCTTTAAATTCTTCAATTGTTTTTAAGAATGGAGCCTTGTTACTCTCAGAATCAGCAGACCAAATTGACCAAACCTTTAATTTTGTTGGTTTCTTTGCCTTTGAAGTACTCTTTGCTGTCAGACTGCACACACAAGCAGACAATATCAGCGCTACAAGAGTAATCACTTTATTTAGTTTCTTCATAAAATCCTCCTAATTGATTTTTCTCAAAACTAAACAAAGTATCAAACCAGAATTCTATTTCGTAAACGTAATATTTTGCTTAAATTTCGTAAATTTTTCACCTGTAAAGGTTTTAAAACACAAACTAAAATATTTTGCGTCAGAATACCCAACTTGTTCTGCAATCTCATAACTTTTCAAATCAGTAGTTTTTAAGATTTCAATCGCTTTTTCAATTCGTAATTTTGTTAAATAATCATTCCAATTCCTGCCAGTCTCTTGTTTAAAAGCCCTGCAAATATAGGCTGGATTCAAAGAAAACGTGTCGGCCAATAATTGAAGGGATATTTTGTTATCGCAGAAATGAGCTTCTGTATATTCAATTATTTCTTGAATTGCTTTGTTTTTTTTCTTTATTTGAACATCTGCGTTTTTCAACATATTCAACAAATTTTGATTACATTGTATTTTCTCTCTCTTTTCACATATTTTCTTCACTTTTTCATAAAGATATGTCTCATTTATTGGTTTTGAAATATAGTCATTTACATTCAACCGGATACATTTTTGCACGCAATAAAAATCATTCATTCCACTAATAACTAATATTTCTGAAGTTGTATTCTTCTCTCTAATCTTTGTAATGAAATCAAGTCCGTTCACAACAGACATACAAATATCAACAAACATAATGTCAGGAGAATCAATTTTATCCAAAATTTCAAAAGCTTCTTTTGCGGAACCAGCCTCTGCTACAATCTTTATATTTAGTTCTTTCCAGTCAATGCAACTTTTTAATAACGTTCGTACATTAACTTCATCATCAATTATCATCAATGTATACATTCTTAAATCTCCATCAAATTAATAATTATTTTTGTTCCTTTACCAACAACACTTTCTATTTTAATTGGATTTTCTATATGGTAAAAAAGCCGAAGCCTATCAATTGTTCCACAAAGACCAATTCCTTCACCTTTAATTGAACTCTTATCATTATTCAGAGATCTTCCTTCCAACAATGATTTTATTCTTTCTTCAGAGATTCCTTTTCCATTATCAGAAACCGATATATTTATTTTCTCTTCTTCTTTCCACAATTTGATTTTTATAACACCAGAATGTCCAGATTCCCTTATTCCATGATATAAGGCATTTTCCACAATGGGCTGCAAAATCAACTTCAAAACAGATTTAGACAACAAGGATTCATCAATATCGTATTCCACTTCAAACAACGAACCATATCTTATTTTTTGAATTGTCAGATAGTTTTTAATCATGTCAATTTCGTTTCTCAGCAGAATTACTTCTGAATTTCCACAAATACTATCCCTATAAAACTGCCCCAAAGACAACAAAACGGTATTTGCACCTTTTGAATCTCCAGAAAGAACAAGAGCTCTAGCCGTATCAATTGTGTTATATAAAAAATGAGGCTTTACTTGCATTTGCAGCGCATATAATTCTGCTTCCCTTTTACGAATTCCCTCTTTTTTTATTGAATCCAGCATGGAATTATAAGTACGAATCAAAACACCAATTTCGTCTTTTCTAGAAATCTCATCATACTTAATATAATTTCCATCATGATGAGACTGCATAACTTGTGTTAATTCATGAATTGGCTTTGTTATAATGAAATTCATCACAATTGTTACAATAACAAGCAAAAGCACTATGACTACGGGCAGAATAATCAGCAATTTATTACTATAAATTAACGTCTTGATATCAGAAGCATAAGAAATTGATTCCACAACATACCAATCAGTTTCTGGAATCTGTAAATATGCCGAAATTTTGTTTTTCTTTTTGTTTTGAATCAGCCCTTTTTCAATTAATTCTATTGGATATAAAACATTTTTCTCACTAGAAATTATTGACCTACCCGATTTATCTATAACTGTTATATAAATGTTATTTTCATTCTGATTGTTAAAACAATTTGTAAAAAAACTCTCATCCAGATTGATCACCAACATTCCCAAATGATTGGCTTGCTTGTTCAAATCATAAACGCTACGAATCATAGAAACTACATTTTTACTTCCGTTCAAAGGCAGCGGATAACCTGCATTTAACAAGATTTTGTAATAACCATTCAAATCAATTACTTCGTTATACCAAGGAGCTTCTTCTAATGATTTAAAATCATATCTAGAAGGTTTATAAATATCATGGCCAAAATAATCTCCTTCATTATTAAAAATTGTAATTGAAGAAATATCTGGAACCATTGTTAAAAAAGTTAAAAAAAGTGGATTTAAAGTTTTAACTCCTTGAACAGAAGTTAACTGCTTTTTGTTATTCAACATTTCTTGAACAATTTGATTTGCTAGAATAAATTGAGAAAATTTATCGATAGTATTTATTTTGGAGGACATGCTATCAACAATCAAAGAAATATTTTTTTGAGCTATTGAACTATTCTCTTCTTTAATAAATTTAAGAGAGTTAAATGAAGACAACAGAATACTAAAAAAAATCAAAATCACACCTATAAACAAATAAGCAGCCATCATTTTTTTAAAAAGAGACAAATTTTTGATGATTTTAATTATTTTTTTCATAATATGTAGCACAATAATACTACATCTGTTTTTTCAAAAATAAATAGGGTGTTTTGATTATCTAATTTGATTCGGGAAGATTTAGAATATCTGATTTGATTTTTTGATATTTAATTCTACATTCAATTGCGCTTAATAAAATTACAGCAATGTAGAACCATCGTATATTTTGATTAAAGCCCACAAAGAAATCATAGAAACCATGAAGAAGTATTGCATATACAAAACAACTTATGCGTTTATTCTTTTTTGAAACACTATAAATAAACATTCCGCACAATCCAGAACAAGTCATATGGATAATTACAGAAGAAAATGTTCTGAGTAATATCAAACTGTATAATAAAGTTGTTCCATTGCTATTTGCATTTTGTAATTTTTCTATAAAATAAATAATATTTTCAAAACAACCTACGCTCAAACCAAAGATGAAAGATAGAATTAAAAAATTGAACAAACTCATTTTTTTAGAAATTGGAATCATAAATAGAGTTTTAAACAATTCTTCAATAAATCCATAAAGCAAAATGGAAGTAACAAATGTACTAAAAATACCAATATTCACAATTTTTAATAAAGGTGAAAGAAAATATTGAATTATTGAAATTGGAAAGATACACACAAGTCCTAATAAAATGGACAATAATATATATGAAATTTTTATATGAAAACGAAACAAACAAAATATTGAAAATATAATTAATGGTAAAAATGAAAACAATACATACATATATGTTTTCAGAATACATTAAAGATTGGACTTTTACAATTACAAAAGATATACTGGTATTATGAGCTCACATACAAATGATTCCATTGTTCTATTAGGTTGCAAACATTGCGGAAAATCCACTCATGGAAAATTATTAGCTAATCATTTACAATCCACCTTTTATGACACAGATACTATCATTGAAGAATTATCTGGTTTAAATCCAAGAATTTTATATAGCAATAATGGTCCAAGTGTTTTTATGCAAATTGAGGAAGCAGCTTGTAAAAGAATATTTATGGATAATAATCCAAGAAAAGTAATTGCTACAGGTGGCGGTATTTGTTCCAACGCACCAGCATTGAATGAATTGCGCCAAGCAAATCTATTTGTTTTTTTAAGATTGGATATTAATTATTCTGTAGAAAGAATAATGCAAAAAGTTAAGATTCTAAAAGATGGTACTATTGCAAACATACCTGCATACATTGCTACACAAAATCCAAAAACAATTGAAGACGTCCGATTTATGCTTTTAGACAAATATAAGGAAAGGTTTCAGTTATACCAGGAATTATCTGATATAACTGTTGACTTACAAAACACAACCAAAGAAGAAAATCTTCAGTTGTTAATAAGCTCAATTTGTTAGAGTGAAACTTTTTTAGTTACAGCCGCAACCGCCATCGCAATTACAGCCTTCAACAGAAGAACAGCCTCCATCACCACAATTTTCACATCCACCACCGCAACAACCTTCTGATGGAGAAAGTTCCTCTTCTGTTGCATCACGAACATTCATAATTTCAACATCAAAGACTAACTCTTTTCCAGCAAGTTCATGGTTTCCATCAATTTTAATATTATCTTTAGAAACTTCTGTTACTCTTACAATAATTGGCCCTTGTGGAGTCATAACTTGAAAAGGCATTCCAACAGTAATTTCTTCAGCTGTATCAAATCTGTCTCTAGGAACATCCATAATTAATTTTGAATCAAATTCACCATAAGCATCTTTTGGTTCAATCTGAACATGGATTTTATCACCAACAGATTTTCCCTCAAGTTCTCTTTCCAATCCAGTTATCAAATTTCCATAACCGTGGATATAATCTAAAGGAGTTGAACCAACAGAACTATCTAATTGATTTCCTTCTACATCTTTTAAAGTATAGTGAATCGACACCATTTTATCTTTTGCTATTACCATTACATATCTCCAAAATCCATCTCTGATGAATTTCTTGCATTATCTTGAACGACTTCTGTAATTTCCGGGCAGGCATCTTTTAAATATCTTTCCACACCCATTTTCAGTGTCATCAACGCCATTGGACAACTGCCGCAAGCTCCTATTAAATTTAAATGAACCTTTTTTTCTTCATCTATTCCAACAAATTCCATATCTCCACCATCAGCCTGTAACTGAGGGCGAAACATATCAATAGCTTCTTTTACATTCTCTTCAAGAGTTTTTTCTTCTGCCATCTTTTTCCTCCAAAATTATTCCATATTTTCAACTTTTCTATTCAATTCAATAATTTTTGTATGTAGATAATGATCAACTGTTGTTTTTTCCAAAATACCCAAAGTCTTGTTGTCATCGTCGACAATCGGTATACAATCTATATCATTTTCTTCAAATAATTCATACGCATCCGGTAACAAAGTATTTGGTTTGCACAAAACTGTTGGATTATCC
Source organism: uncultured Treponema sp. (assembly GCA_964344405.1). Taxonomy (GTDB): domain Bacteria; phylum Spirochaetota; class Spirochaetia; order Treponematales; family Treponemataceae; genus Treponema_D. Next base: position 39,456 of record CAYFND010000003.1, read on the forward strand.
ATAATATCCATAGCAAGCATTGTTTCTGCAAAATCACCAATTTGCATGATTTTTTTTAAATGTTCCAAGATGATTATTCCAACTAAAGTTCCATCTTCAGAACTTCTTACAACGTAATTCAAATTCTGGTTTTTACTGAACGAATTCAATATTGTTGAAATTCTATCTGTATCACTAACTATAGAAACTGAATTATTATCACAAACCTTCTCGTTGCCCCAAGTGACATCTTTTACGGCTGAAGTTTTTCTAATATCATCAACCGTAACATTTAAACCACATTCACCAGCTTTCGTAACTCCAATTTTTACAAATATTGGTCCAATCAATTGAACAATAAATGTTGTTGCAGTAATTATCAATAGAATCTGCGGCCCGATTGAATCTGAAAAATCATTACCAGCTGCAATTGAAAGTCCTATCGCTACACCAGCCTGACTGAGCAAACAGAACGGTAAATATTTCTGAACTGTTCTTGGAGCTTTTGTAATCCAAGCACCAAACATTGAACCAATAGTTTTACCAAAAGTTCTTCCCAAAACATAAATTATTGCTATCAATCCTAAAAATGGAGTAATAATCCAAACATTTAATTTTGCTCCAACAAGAACAAAGAAAAGAACATAAATTGGAGGAGTATACTTACTAACTAAAGGAAAAATTGAACGTGTCTTTGCAGATGTAAAGTTTACAATAAAAAAGCCCAGCGACATAGATGCTAAAATATTATCCAGATTCAATAAGCTGCAAACTCCAGTACAAAGAAACAAAGCACCTAAAGAGAAAGAAAGCATTCTTCCTTCTTCATTTATCAATTTTCTACAAATCAAGCTAAGGATAAATCCAAATGCACAGCCTACTAAGATTGAACCAAAAATATCTTTAAAAATATTCAATAATTGAACACCAAAAGATGGCGCATTTCCACCAATCAATGGAGTTACAATTGTAGAAGCAACTGTGTACAGAATTAACGCGACAGCATCATCCATGGCAACAATACCATAAACTGTTGTAGTTAGCGGACCACGGGTTCTATATTCAACCAAAACATCTGTAGTTGCCGCCGGTGCGGTTGCAGAACAAATCGCTCCCAACAAAAGTCCAATTGAAATCGCTTGAACAAAATTCTTTGTAAATAAATAAACAACTAAAGTTACTAACGAACCAACAATAATTGCCGGTGTTATTGCTTCAAATAATAAAATGCTTACAAATTGCTTTCCATATTTTTTTATTACTTTGATTTTTAATTCACCACCAACTAAAAATCCTATCAAAGAAAGAGCAACCGTACTGATTGGATCTAACGCTGCAATTACCGTTGGCTCAAGAATATGAAATCCTGATGAACCAATAATAATTCCCATAACAATATATCCAACAACTTGTGGAATCTTTAATTTTTGGAACAGCCAACCGCCAAAAGCACCAACAAATACAATAATTCCTAATAATAAAACAAGTTGTGTTGTTTGAATTTTAGTAAAATGTAAAATTTGTGGTAAAATTTCTGCCAAAGGATTTTGCATCATTTCTCCCATAACAAATCAATTCAAAATTGATTTGTTATTAAACTTTTTAATACATAAGGTATTCAATCATTTTTGTAAAATCATCTTTTGGAGTTTCAGAATAAATCCATTCATACAAAACTGAAGCTGAAACAAGTTTTCTTCCGTATTCTCTTGTCTCTTCATAAGGAAGCGTTTCTAAAAACAAATCCCCTGGAATATCTTTTTTCTGCCCCATCTCTTGTAAAGAGCTTTTCAACCAACGTCTAACTCTTGTAATACCAGCATTGTATGAAAAAAATGCTTGCAAAATAGAATCATCACAACGTCTTTTCATTTCAGCAAGGTAATATGTTCCAAATTCTATATTATCTTCTGGATTTGTAAGTGAATAATTTTCTTTATGCAGTTTTCGTGCAATATCTTCACCTGTAAAATCCATTAATTGAGTCAATCCTATAGCACCTGCATAACTGATAACATTTGGATCAAAAAAACTTTCACTTCTGATTAATGCAAAAATAGTTGATTTATTAATATCATATTTTTCAGAATATGTATCTACATAATTTGAAAAATTTTTTGGATAAGCTAGCTTTAGGTATTCAAGTGGAAAATCATCATCTGCACTAAAAATCTCTTTTGAAGCCATTCTTATACTTTGCATTCCATATTGATTTTCTTCTGTAGCACATTTACTTAAAAAGTTTGCAACATTCATTGTACATTCAACAGATATTTCTGATTTGTCTTTTTCCAACCATTCACTATAAATTTTTTCAGGAAATCCAAAATCACAATAACCGTTTAGTAAAATTTCAAACGATGAATCAACATTTTTTTGATTATCACCCATTCTCTTTAGAAAAAGAGTCTTTAATTCATTTTCATTCAGGTTCAAATAATAGGCAGAAAGCAATCTATAATAAAAGTCCGACCCAGAGTTTAACGCACGTTTTAATAGTTCTGTTTTAACATCATCTTTATTTTCTATCTTGATAAATCCCAAATCTATTAATCTGGCAGATAAATACGCAAATCTAGCTACAATTTCATCAGAAGCATAACCTTCTATCTTCTTATAAACATCATAAAATAAAGGCCAGCTGCCTTGTACAAAAAGAGAGTTTATCATTTCGTCAAAGAAATCATCAAAATAATAAGGATCCGACCAAAGACTTACGTAATCTGAAAGGGTTGGAATCAATTTGTTGAATTCATTTTTGGATTTAACTTTCAGCAGATACCACAAGGCATTATCTTTTTGAAGTGAATTTTCAGAATATTCCATTGCGTTTGTAAAATAAATAATCGCTTTTTTATAATCAATTCCAGATTTTTCCAACATTCTTCCCGCATAAAACCAATAATAAAAAGCAATTTGATTTTCTGTCTTCTTTTCTGCTAAATTTGCAAAATAAGCGGCATTTTGATTAAAATTTGTATTTCCATATAGAAAAGTCTTGCCCAAATCTGAAGCAATTTGAGTTGTTTCAACAATTTCTTTCTTTTCAATTAAACCCAACAGTTTTTGTGATTTTTCAAAACTCTGAAGATAATCTTTTTTATATAATAAAATTCTATAATTTAATAAGAACTCTTCTGCAGAATAATTTTCTTCATCTTCGGTATGCTTATATGAATCTCTAAAGAATTTATAGTGATTTACAGAAACAGCCTTCTTTGTAAACCAATTCATAAGCTCTTCATTAAATCTAGAATCACTTCGCTGTAACAACGATTCCAATCTTATTTTTATTGTTTCATCATCTTCTTCAGAAATATCAATATTTTCAGTTATTGCAATTATCTTATTTGTTTCACCAAAATCACCAAACTGTTTTACACAAAACAAACGAGAATCTTTATCATTGAATAATTCAAGCAGCTTTTCACAATATTTGATTCTTTCTTGAACCGAACCTAGTTTGCAAAGTTCTTCCAGACTTCTTCTAGAACAATAAGCCGTTCCTTTTTTATAAGCCCTATTAAATCTAGAAACAGCCTCTTTTTCTTTTCCTTCAGATAATAATTGCAGACCTATAAAATAATCTGCATCTTTACCATATTTGGAATTTAATGAATTATCTGAAAAAATTGAGCATGAAAGAAAACTCAATAAAATCAAATTAAATAATACGGAGATAATTAATTTCTGTGGTTTATTTATCACTTTCTACTCAGATGGAATCTCTATTACGGTTCCTGAAACAATATGATCAGGATTTCTAATACCATTGTAGCTTGCTATTGTCTTGTATTTCCATGGATTTTTATAATATGTGTTTGAAATATCCCATAAAGTGTCGCCCCAACGAATTTTGTAAGTTGTTTTTTCAATTTTTGGTGTTTCTTCAACAACAACAGGTTTTTCCGGAACTACTTCTTCAGCTTTTTCAATAACAACAACTTCTTCTTCTTTCTGTTCTGGAATCACTTCAACAACAGGTTCTGCTTCTTTTACAGGTTCAACTACTTCTTCAATTACAGTTTTTTCTTGTTTTTCAGATTTATTAAAAATATTCAATTTTGAAGGAATAACAAAAAGAATCAATAATGTTGCTAAAATACAGATTACTGCACAAATTACACAAATAATCATTGGTGTTTTTGTTTTATTCTTGATTTCTTCTTGAACTGCCGATTCACCCAATTCTGTTTCTTTGTCATAAAGACCTGTGAAACTTATTCTATCTGAATTTACATTATCTGATTTCATATCACCCTCTTCTTTCTGATTTTCAAAATCATCAATATCTGGAATATCACTGAAGTCAAATGCATCGTCCTCTGGTTTTACAGGTTCTTCAACAGGGTCGTCTGGAATTCCATAAGATTCTACCGATTCTTCTGTATTTTGGTTTGAATCGCCATCAATTTCTGTTTTATCCTCAAAAGGATCCATGTCCATATCTGGAATTGTTATATCACTAAAATCTTCTTCAGTTGGATCAATCGTTTCTGTAGGTTCGTCAGCAGGTTCTGTTACAGCCTCATCATCAATTGCACCCACTTCAGTCTGATCAGCATCAGTTTCTGGTGATTCCTCTGGTAAATTTGCAGAATCAGTCATTTCTTCTGGCAAACTAAAATCTTCAATTGTTGATTCAGTTGTTTCTGGAATTTCTATATCGCTAAAATCATCTAATTCTGTTTCTGTTGATTCATCAACTGGTTCAGCTGGTTCCTCAATTGTTTCATCCGATTCAGCAGAAGTCTCTGTTGGTACTTCAAAAGTATCCATATCAGGAATTTCTATATCTGAAAGATTTTCATCTGTGATTTCTTCAGTCTCTGGAATTTCCTCTGATGCAATCGTGTTGTCATCTGATTCAACTAGTTCATCAGCAGAAATCTCTTCATTTGTAGAATCAACTATTTCTGGTTCTGCAACATTATCTTCAAAAGGAGATACTTCTTCATCACTAATTACTTCATCAAAAGATTCAGGCAACCCCATATCAAAATCAGGTTCAGTTTGTTCAACAGGTTCGTCAATATTTTCTGTAGCTGGTTCAACAGATTCTGCAACCGGTTCTTCAATTGTTTCATCCGATTCAAGAACAGTTTCTGTTGGTTCTTCAAAAGAATCCATATCAGGAATTTCTATATCAGAAAGATTTTCATCTGTGATTTCCTCAGTTTCTGGAATCGCTGCATCACTAAAGTCTTCTGTATCAATTGATTCAGCTGGTTCTTCTACAGTTTCAACAGGTTCTTCAAATGTCTCATCTGCCATCTCTGCTGTTTCTTCTGGCATTTCAAAAGATTCAACTGTATCATCAACAGCTTCTGTTATTTCATCTGTTGGAGCTTCTTCTGTTACAGAATTTTCTGCATCAGCTTTTTTTGCTAATAAAGCAGCAGCGGCCAATAATCCACCACCAACTGCAGCTGTTTTTATTGTATTATCTGAATTTTTTTTATCATTCTTATCTGAAATTTCGTAATCATCTGTATTCAATCTTTCTTCCAAAGTTCTAGAAACTAATGTAATTGTGGAATTACTTTGAGCACCCGTTTCAGAATCAACAATTCTTGCTGAAAGCTTATTATTTTCATCAAGAGAAACATTAAATGAAATATCAGGTTCTCCCGTTGGATGTTCAACTAAATTATCAATTTGAAGTGTATCAACATATTCGGCATCGTCCATTGTACAAGTTTTAGATCGATATAAATCAACCATAACTCTTGTCTGGTTATTATTAGCTGTAGTTAATTCTAACTCTTTTTCTTGAGGATTTCCTTCTTCCAAGACGGGATAAAAAGAACCATCTGCTAACTTAATACCTATTGTTTTCATAATTTCTCCAATTGATTTCTTATATATGTTAAACATCTTAAGTTTTATTGTCAACGATAGAAAATGTTAATTTATCTTGAAAATTAACTTGTTTTTTTCTTAAACTAGTATATATTTATAATCATAATATATTTGTAATTATTACAAACTAAGGAGAATCAATTATGGAATTAAAAGGATCAAAAACAGAACAGAATTTACAAACAGCTTTTGCTGGTGAATCAATGGCAAGAAATAAATACACTTACTTTGCAAGTAAAGCTAAAAAAGATGGTTATGAACAAATCGCAGCCATTTTTGAAGAAACTGCTGGTAATGAAAAAGAACATGCCAAAATGTGGTTCAAACTTTTGAATGGTGGAATTGGAACAACTGCAGAAAACTTAAAAGCTGCTGCAGAAGGTGAAAACTACGAATGGACAGATATGTATGATTCATTTGCAAAAACAGCAAAAGAAGAAGGTTTTGATCATATTGCAAAGCTTTTTGAAATGGTTGGTGCAATTGAAAAACATCACGAAGAAAGATATCGCAAACTTTTAAAGAATGTTGAAGATAATGTTGTTTTCAGTAGCGATGGCGATGCAATTTGGCAATGCCGTAACTGCGGACACATTGTTATTGGAAAAAAAGCTCCAGAAGTTTGTCCAGTTTGTGCACATCCAAAGAGTTATTTCCAAGTTGAAGCAACTAATTACTAGTTTTAGTTTGAATATTTGTTTATAATTTTCATCTATGCGTGATGAAGATTTAAATTACATAATAATCAAAGATAAAAGGGTGAAAAGAGCAATAAAACAAAGCGTTTTTAGCCGAGTTGTTCTTATCGCCCTTTTGTTGCTTACTCAACTTGTCCTTACTTTTTTAGTCGTCCTAAAGCTTGAACCATACATTGAGTTCTTCTTGGGCGGTAACTTAGTTATTACACTTATCTTCTATATTTATTTATCAAATCTCAATGGAAAAACCGAATATAAACTAGCTTGGTTGTTACCAGTTTTAATCCTTCCTATTTTTGGTTTAGCCTGCTACATTCTTTATCATATTAATGGCGGCGGTCATCTTTTAAAATCAAAACTGACTAAGTTAAAAGCAAAAACTGAGATTTACACACGAAACGATGATAACTCCTTCAAAATTCTTGATTCTTTTCCTGAAGTTCGGGGAATTGGATATTATCTTCTTATACAAAGCGGCAATAATCCTCATATAAACAATGAATTAAAATATTATCCTTGCGGTGAAGATTTTTACCTAGACTTCTTAAATACAATAAAATCTGCCAAAAAGTTTATTTTTCTAGAATTCTTCATCATCGATATTGATGAATCATGGTTGTTGTTGTTGGAAGTTCTACAGCAAAAGATTTCGGAAGGTGTTGAAGTCCGCATTCTTTATGACGCGCTTGGTTCAATTATGACTTCCACAAGAAAATACGTGAATTATTTGAAGAAACTAGGCATAAACGCAAAAGTTTTTCTGCCCCTCATCCCATTCTTTTCTACACAACAAAATAACCGTGATCACCGAAAAATCATTGTTGTTGATGGTGAAATTGGATACACTGGCGGACTTAATCTTTCAAATCAATACTTCAACATAGGAGAAAATAAATTCTCTTATTGGAAAGACAATTTTATTAGGGTAAAAGGTTCAGCCGCTCAGAATTTTACAAGTATGTTCCTTCAAACTTGGAATGTAGCAAATTCTAAAACACCCGAAGAATTTAATAAATATCTTCAAATTTCAACACCTAAATATGAAGCTGATGGTCTTGTAATTCCTTATGATGATGATGCTTACAACAATGAAGATATTGCTGAAGATGTTTACGAATATATTATTGAGAATTCAAAAGAATATTTATATATCACAACGCCTTATGTTGTTATTGATAATCAGATAAAGGAATCGTTGATTTTTGCTGCAAAACGCGGTGTTAAAGTTATTTTGATAGTTCCAAGCCAGCCTGACCATCTAATTACATTTTGTATTGGTAGAACATTCATAAAGAACTTAATTGAAAACGATGTCCATGTTTATTGTTATGAAAAAGGATTTATCCATGCAAAAACCTTTATTTCTGATGATAAAATTGCAACAGTTGGTTCTATAAACTTGGATTACAGAAGTTTCTTCCATCATTTTGAATGCGGAACATTTATTTACAAATCAAAAGTTATTAATGATATAAAAAATGATTTTGAAACAACATTACAAGAGTGTTCCGAATTCACTATAAAAGATTACAAGAAGTTTCCTTTAATTAAACGTATGATTGGAAGAATTTTTAGAGTTTTCTCTCCGCTTATGTAAAAAAAAACAAATCCTTAAAAATTAGTTTTAAGGATTTGTTACATCTTAATTTATTCTGAAAATAACGGTGTGCTCAAATATCTGTCTCCTGCATCAGGTAATAGAACAACAATATTCTTTCCTTTATATTCATCCTTTTTAGCAATTTGAATAGCAGCCCAAACAGCCGCTCCAGATGAAATTCCTGTAAGGATTCCCTCTTTTTTAGCTATCAGTCTTCCTGTAGAAAAAGCGTCTTCATTTTCAACTGTTATAATTTCATCATAAACTTTTGTATCAAGTGTATTTGGAACAAATCCTGCTCCAATTCCTTGTATTTTATGACTTCCTGGTTTTCCAGTTGATAAAACTGGTGAAGAAGCTGGTTCAACAGCGATTATCTTTACCGTTGGATTTTTTGACTTTAAATAATGACCAACACCGGTAATTGTTCCACCTGTACCAACTCCTGCAACAAAAACATCAACCTTTCCATCACTGTCTTCATAAATTTCTGCACCAGTTGTTCTTTCATGAACTTTTGGATTAGCCGGATTTTCAAACTGCCCCGGAATAAAACTATTTGGAATACTTTTTGCCAATTCTTCAGCTTTTGCAATTGCTCCTTTCATCCCTTTTGAACCTTCTGTCAAAACTAATTCTGCTCCATAAGCTTTCATTAATTGACGACGTTCCACACTCATTGTTTCCGGCATAACGATAATTATTTTGTACCCTTTTGCAGCAGCTACACTAGCCAGACCTATTCCCGTATTTCCAGATGTTGGTTCAATAATTGTAAATCCTTCCTTTAGTTTTCCAGATTTTTCTGCATCGTCAATCATAGCAAGTGCAATTCTATCTTTTACACTTCCAGATGGGTTAAAATATTCAACTTTAGCAATTATTTTTGCATTCAAGTTGAATTCCTTTTCTAAATGTGTAAGTTCCAAAAGAGGTGTATGACCAATAAGTTGGTCAGCTGAAGTGAAAATTCTTGACATGATTGACTCCTAAATATTTTTATACCTACTAAAATAATAGGCAAAATATAGATAACATTTATTTACCTACTTTGTCAATAGGTATAAAACAAGTCACCTTAGTCAAAAAAAACACATTAAGATATATCTTAAGGTGTTTTTAACTTATGTTGCTTATTCTGTGCTTCTTATTGAACTCTTAAAATATGTAATTGCATCTACACGTTCAAAGTTCTTTTTATAATTCTTAAACAAACTTGGATTATTAATCAAATTGACAAAATCATCAAACAAGAAGTTTGTATCCAAAGGACCGCCACTTGCCTCCGGGTGAAATTGAACACTAAAAGCAGGAATATCTGTATATGTTATGCCTTCACAAGTTCCATCATTTGTATTAACAAAACTCAATTCAACATTTTTTGGCAAAGTATCATTATCTACAGCGTATCCATGATTCTGACTTGAAATGTAAACTCTTCCTGTTGAAAGTTGTTTCACAGGTTGATTTCCACCACGATGACCATATTTTAGTTTTGAAGTTTTTGCACCTTGCGCCAGTGCCAACATTTGATGTCCAAGACAAATTCCAAAAACTGGAACTCTTGAATCGCAAACTTTCTTGATTTCAGCAATTATTTCAACATTTTCAGCAGGATCGCCAGGACCATTTGATAGCATTACTCCATCTGGATTCAACTTCAAGATATCTTCAGCTTTTGTATCACATTTTACAGTTATAACTTCAACACCGCGTTTTAACAATTCACGACGAATATTAGCTTTTGCTCCAAAATCCCAAAGAACAACTTTCTTACCTTTGCCATTCTTCATAGCTTCTTTTTCGTCATTTACTTTAAGACCGTCTTTTGTAACAGGAACAGCTCTATATTTTGCACTTCTTTCAAAAACAACTTCAGCTGACTCTTCAATTTTAACAGCATTGCAAGTTACTGTTTTTACAGCATCTTTAATAACATAAGCTTTAATCTGTTTGAGTAATTCTTCTTTTTGAGCTGGATTATTTAGAGATTCAAAAGCTTTTTTTGCTTCTTCACTGTCACCAGAAATCAGCATTCCGTTCATAACTCCGGCTTCTCGCAAAACCTTTGTTAGTTTTCTTGTATCAATTCCACAAAGACCAATAATTTTATTTTCTTTTAAGAAAGAGTCTAAATCACCTTCACAACGAAAATTTGAAGGAGCTTCACAAATATCACGAACGATATAGCCTCTGACATGACTTTTCTCACTTTCAAAATCTGGATGAATAACTCCGTAATTTCCAATTAAAGGAAATGTTTGTGTAACAATTTGACCAAAATAACTAGGATCTGTAAGAGTTTCCAAATAACCAGTCATACCTGTAGTAAAAACAGCTTCTCCGATTATACAACCAGAAGCACCAAATCCATTACCTTCAAAAACTTGACCATTTGCAAGTAGTAAAACAGCTTTATTCATAGTACCTCAAAACATTCAAAAAAAGGCGCTCATCCTATTTTCCAACAACGTATCCGGTTAGGAAATTGAATGAACGCCCAGCTCATTAGTTTTATAAGATATTGATATAAAGTTTCTTTGTCAATTGATATGTTTACAACACTTTTTCTATCTTTTTTCATGCAAACTATTATTTTTTTCTTACTGATAAGATATACTTTGCGTCATGAAAGTTAAGATTCCTTTTTTATTAGTTTCAATTATCGCCGTGTTAATGCTTTGTTCAATTTTTGTTCAAAAAGGCAGAAGTCAAATAAAAGAAGCAAGAGAATTACCTTACTACTCTATTTCTATGGAAAATGTTCAAGATGGAACTTATACAGGTTCTTCAGTAACTAGCTTTATGCATTTAACTCTAGAAATAACTGTTCAAGACCATAAAATTCAAAATATCAACATTCTAGAAAACGAAGGTTCAAAAGGAATCAAATCAGCTAAAATCGTTGACGACATGATTGCAAACAACAAACCAATAGTTCCAGTTATAAAAGCTGATGAACTTGGAAGTTTAGTTTTCATAAGTACAGCAACTAACGCCTTAAAAAAAGGTTATGCTGACTATGTTCCAGAAGAATAATGAAACAAAACTATCAAAAAGATTTAGATAATATCCTTGCAAATTTGGACGGCTCAAGAAAACCCAAACTGTTACTTCACGCTTGTTGCGGTCCATGTTCATCTTATGTACTTGAATATCTAGCTTCTTTTTTTGACATCACCGTTTTCTATTATAATCCAAATATTTATCCTGAATCTGAATATCACAGACGCCTTGATGAATTAAAAGATTTTTACAAAGTTTTTCCGCCTGTTCAACAAAATAAAATCACAGTTGTAGAAGAAACTTACAATCCGCAAGAATTCTATGATTCAATTGATATAAAAAATCATCCTGAATTTGAAAAAGAGAAAGAAAAAGGTAGACGTTGCCATCTTTGCTATGAGTTTCGCTTAAAAAAAACGATCGATTATGCACAAACTCATAACTTTGATTATTTTTGTACAACCTTATCTATAAGCCCCTTCAAAGATTCGCTACAAATCAACGAAATTGGCAAAGAACTATGTGAAAACAGCAAGAACGTAAAGTGGTTGTTTTCTGACTTTAAGAAAAACAGTGGTTTTTTACGCAGTCTTGAATTAAGCAAAGAATACAACCTTTATAGACAAGACTATTGCGGATGTGTTTATTCATATAACAATTCAAAAAAAGATTAATTTATTTAATTAAATCAAACTTATATTGTTAATTTTTCTTTTGATTAATATAATTTTTAGCAATATGAAATCTAAACAAGCTGAAAATATACGTGGTGTTATTCGTTATGTTCAACAATTCAAAAACGCACTTATTGTAATTTATATAGATGAAAAAACTATTGATTCTCCCATTTTCTCAAGTCATATAAATGATATAGCTCTTTTGCACAAAGCTGGAATCCAAGTTATTATTGTTCCCGGCGCAAGAAATCGAATAGACCAGATTCTTTCATCAGCAAATATTCAATGGTCATATGAAAACAACACAAGAATTACATCTGCAGAAGCAATGCCTTTAATAAAAATGGCAGCTTTTGATGTTTCAAATACTGTTATGACAAGCTTGGCAGCAAATGGAATTACAGCCGTTATTGGAAACTGGGTTCGTTCTAGAGCAAAAGGAATAATTAACGGATTTGACTACAGTACAGCCGGAGAAATTGATAAATTAGAGATTTCTTCCATAAAGACAGTACTTTCAGATGGTTTTATCCCAATATTTCCATGTATAGGTTGGAATTCAATTGGACGACCTTACAACATTTCTACTATTTCTTTAGCCCAACAAATAGCAATTAATTTAAAAGCAGACAAACTTTTCTTTTATGTAAGTTCACCAACGCTAAACTCATCTTCATACAATATTCCGCAGAATTTTCCTTTAGCAGAAAACGGCGACATTCCAGCTATGGATATAAATCAAGTTGATTCATTTTTACAAGAAAATCCTGAATCAAAAGGAATAATACCAACTTTGCTCACATCTGCAAAAGAAGCGTGCGAAAATGGTGTTACGCGTGTTCATATTGTGGACGGAAATGTTGACGGTGTACTCTTGAGCGAAATTTTCTCTGATTTGGGTTCAGGAACAATGATTTACACAAACGACTACGGAACTTTCCGCCAAATGAAACAAAACGACATTCCTTCTGTTCTTTCAATCCAAAAACCGTTGGTAAATTCCGGCAAGCTTTTACCACGAACAGAACGCCAAATTGAAGAATCATTAAACGATTACATAGTTTATGAATTGGACGGAGGAATTAGAGCGTGCGCATCTCTTCACGTTTACTCAGACAAACAAGCTGAAATTGCCGCTGTAGCAGTTGATGATTCATTTACTCACATGGGAATTGGACCTAAAATGATTGAAGTTTTAATAAATAAAGCTCATCAAAATAAAATCAATGATATTTTCATCCTTACGACACAAGCTTCTGATTGGTTTGAAAAACTTGGCTTTATTCTTGATGATATTAAAACTCTACCTCCAGAACGACGAGCCATTTGGTCACAAGAGAGAAACTCCAAAGTTTATAGATTAAGGAAGAATTAATGAAGATTACAAACGATTCACTCACATGGTACGGAAGAAATTTTGATTCTAATAATATTAGATATTTTGATTACTCTGCCAGCGGATTTGATTTTTGTTTCACTGGAAAGAAAGCGGAAATTACAATAAAAAGCGACGCTCCTTCTTGGGAGGACACAACAAAAGGTGTTCTGGGAATTTATATCACCAAAGTTTCTCCATCAGATTATGAAAATTCATCATTCTGGTCAAATTTTCCAACTGAACTTTCAAAAAAACTGACTTTAACAAAAGACGAAGAAACTTTTACAATATTTGAATCCTCAACAGAAGAAACAGTTTCTATAAAAGTGCTAAAACTTAGTGAAAGCGCTTTCTCATATGCAGGATTGGTCAATCTTGAAATTGACGGCAGCTTGGTTCTTCCAAAAAACAAGAACACTCAGAAAAACAAAAAGCTTTTATTTATTGGTGATTCAATCACTTGTGGTTATGGAATTGAAGGTGTCTATGACCCGCAGAATGTTTTTGTAAAAGATTTATTCACAACCCAACAAGAACGTCCAGATTTAGCTTATGCCTTTTTAACAGCTCAAAAATTACATGCAGATTTTAACCTTATCAGTTGGAGCGGAATTGGAATTATTTCTAAATATGTAGACGCTTCAATAAATATTCCAGACACTACAATTGTAATGCCAAGTTTATTTCCCTACACAGATAAATCCTGCCAAATAAGATTGGGGATGGAACCAGAAGTTTGGGATAATTCAAAATATGTTCCAGATATCGTTGTAATAAACATTGGAACAAACGACGCCAGCTTTGTTAGAAACACTGAAGAAAGAAGAATTGCCTTTGTAAACGGATTATTTCAATTTATAGAAAGTATCCATCGCATTCATAAAGATGCAAAAATCTGTTGTTGTTTAGGTGTAATGGGACAAGACTTATGTGATTCAGTAACAGAATCAGTCGCTTTATTTAAAAAAGAATTTCCATCTGTTTCTATAAAATCTGTAAAATTTCCAGTTCAAAATGAAGCAGACGGAATTTCTACTAATTGGCATCCTTCTGCTAAAACCCATCAAAAAATTGCGGAACAATTAGCAGAAGAATTAAAGAACTTCTAATCTTTATAATGCTTTACCAAACTTACCGGTTCAGTTTCAATTCTGATTTCCGGTAAAGATTTGATTTCTGTATAAACATTATTTTGCCAGTCAAATTTTTCTGTGATTTCATTCACACCAGTTTTTGGAGGGGCAAAAAATCTTAATTTGATTTCAGTCCTCTTTTTAATTTGATTGTTATAGAAGTAGCTCATCAAATCTATATATTTTACGCCCGGCTTCTTGTAAAACCAATATCCGTTTAATTCAATCATCAAATTCAAATCTATTGAATCTTCACTAAAATATAATTCAGCATATTGAGGATTTTTTTGAACTTGTACAGAGATTTCTATTCCATCGGCATCTTCGGAATTACCCCATCTGAGAATGGAAGGCAAACTTGTTTTTTCACCAACTTCTATTTCTGGTCTAAAGAAATCTTTAAGTATTTCATCTCTATAAACACTTAGAATAGGTTGTTCAATTCCAACATCCTTATTATTTGGATTCGTAATCTCCAAACCTAAACGTCCATCATCTCTAAATTGATACATAGTGAATCCAGAAAGCCAATTGTCTTTATCTTTTCTAAGGCGTTCCATAAAATGTTTCATCATATTTGCTTGTTCATAAGCACCTGTAACATCGCCATCTGCATTCAATTCTGAAAGAAGCATTGGTTTTTCTTGACCTGTGATTTCTTTTATTCTGTACCAAGTTTTTTTTGCGCAATCATAAACTTCATCAACATCATAACAAACAAAGCTTGAACCACCCTTTTTAGCAACTTCAACCGGCCATCCCCAATTCAAAGACAAATATTTATCACCAGACCAATAATCAGCAACTTTAAAAGCTTCCAAGAAAATATCTTCCATTTCTACTTTTTGAGTTTTTTCATCAAACATTCCAGCACATAAAATCATTTTTACATTTGGCGCATATTCGTGCATAACATTGCTAACAAGAACAAAAAAATCTGCCAATTCTGGATAAGTCGCTCTTTTTGTAAAGCAAAACCATCCTCCGGTACATTCATGATTCACTCTTAGCAAAACGCGTCCATAACAACGCAAATCTTTAGCAACTAAAATCAAATCTTCTTTTGTTAGTTTTGGGTCAATTGTCATTGTTAAAACAACATCCTGTCCTCTCTGACGAATTTCCTTCATAAAATTGAATGGTTCATCATCAAGTCTTCCCTCTTTACCACCACGATATGGAAAATAATCTTCATAAGGATAATCCCAAGCTCCAGATGGAGTTTTTTGAGGATGAGCAATGCTAGCTCTAACCGGCCAAGATTTTTCTTTTGGGTAATAAGTGTACATCAAGCTTATTCCACGATGAATTCGCTTCATCTTTTCTATAATATAATCTTGATTTACATATAAACCACGTTCGCTACCATCGCCTAAATCTACTGCACATTTTGCTTTTTTCAATGTTACTTTATTGATTTCATTCATAACTACACTATAAACAACTTATCTGAACATTTAAATGTGATTTTTCATCATGTTTTCTTATTTTTTTACATAACATAGATTAATGGAGCGACATTGCCACTGATTGACTGTTATAACATTTGATTGTAAAATAGTAGAACTATTTAACTAAGCAAATTTTTTATTTTATGGAGTAAAATCAATGTCTAAAACAAAGTATGTTTACTTTTTTGGAAACGGCGATGCTGATGGCGATGAGTCAATGCGCGCTGAACTTGGTGGTAAAGGTGCTAACTTAGCAGAAATGACTAATATTGGTTTACCAGTTCCTGCAGGA
>CAYFND010000003.1:55541-71172 GCA_964344405.1 uncultured Treponema sp.
ACCTTGCCCAGATGGCTAAGAAACCTTTAAGCCTTCCTGTACCAGCAGGATTTACAATTTCTACTGACGTATGTCAAGAATATTACAAATTAGACCGCAACTATCCAAATGGTTTGGAGAAAGAGGTTGATGAGTATTTAGCTAGACTTGAAAAAGTTATGGGTAAAAAACTCGGAGCTGATGACGATCCTTTATTGGTATCTGTTCGTTCTGGAGCTGCTATCTCTATGCCAGGTATGATGGATACAATCTTGAACCTCGGTCTTAATGATAAATCAGTTTTAGGTCTTGCTAACAAAACAAGCAATCCTCGTTTTGCATGGGATGCTTATCGTCGTTTCATCCAGATGTACGGTGATGTTGCAATGGGCGTTGAACACGCTAAATTTGAAGCTATCATTGATGAAGTTAAATCTCATCGTGGTATCAAACAAGATACAGAACTTACTACTGAAGAATTACAAGAAATTGTTACAAAATACAAAGCAATGTATAAACAAGAAAAAGGTGAAGATTTCCCTCAAGATCCTAAAAAACAGATGTGGGGTGCTATCGGAGCTGTATTCGGTTCATGGAACAATCCACGTGCTATCAAATATCGCCAGTTAAACAACATTAAAGAAGGTACTCTTAAAGGTACTGCTGTTACTGTTATGGCTATGGTATTCGGTAACATGGGTGATGATTCAGGAACAGGTGTATGTTTCAGCCGTGATCCTTCAACTGGTGAAAACGTATTCATGGGTGAATACTTAATGAATGCACAAGGTGAAGACGTTGTTGCTGGTATTCGTACTCCAGAAAAACTTTCTCAGCTTGAAAAAGAAAATAAAGAAATCTATGACGAACTTTGCCAAATCCGCAACCGTCTAGAAAAACACTATCATGATATGCAAGATATGGAATTCACTGTTCAACAGGGAAAACTCTATATGTTACAGTGTCGTAATGGTAAAAGAACTGGTGCTGCAGCTGTAAAAATGGCTGTTGACATGGTAGCAGAAAAACTTATTACAAAAGAACAAGCTCTTCTCCGTGTAGAACCAGAACAATTGAACCAGTTGCTCCACCCAACATTGGATCCTGCAGCTGTTAAAAAAGCAGAAGCTATTGCATCTGGATTAAACGCATCTCCTGGAGCTGGTTGTGGACAAATCGTATTCACAGCAGAAGAAGCAGAAGCTTGGTCTAAAGACGGCAAAAAAGTAATGCTAGTTCGTAAAGAAACATCTCCTGATGACATTGCCGGAATGGCTGTTGCTCAAGGTATCTTGACTTCAACTGGTGGACGTACATCTCACGCTGCTGTAGTAGCTCGTGCTATGGGAACACCTTGTGTTTGTGGTTGTGATGCTGTTAAATTCCCAGGAAATGACACTGTAACAATCGGTGCAAAATCATTGAAAAAAGGTGATTTTATTACTATCGATGGTTCAACAGGTAAAGTATACGAAGGACAGATTGCTGTTAAAGCAGCTTCTATCTCTGGTGATCTTGAAACATTCCTTAGCTGGGCAGATGAAGTTCGTGCTAAATCAGTAAGAACAACTGCTTCTGGTAAGAAAGTTAAAGGTTTTGACGTTCTTGCTAATGGTGATACACCACAGAACGCTGCAGATGCATTCCGTTTTGGTGCTGCAGGTATTGGTCTTTGTCGTACAGAACATATGTTCTTTGATGAACCAAAACTTACATCATTCCAGAAAATGATTGTTTCTGAAACAACAGAAGCTCGTAAAGAAAACTTAAAAGCAATTCTTCCATTCCAACAGAAGGATTTCTACGAAATTATTAAAACTATGGCTGGTCGTCCAGTAACTATCCGTTTATTGGATCCTCCATTAAATGAATTCATCCAGGCAGAAAATGATGCAGCTGCAACAGCACTTGCAAACAAACTTGGTATGGACAAAGCTGCTCTTGTAGCTAAAGTTGCTGCTCTTGATGAACACAACCCAATGCTTGGTCACCGTGGATGTCGTCTTGCTATTACTTACCCAGAAATCTACGAAATGCAAGTTGAAGCTATCGCTCGTGCAACAGCTCAGTTAGACAAAGAAGGTGTTAAACACGAAGTTCAGATTATGATTCCTAACGTTGTTTCTTACCGTGAAGTTGAACAGATTCGTGCTCAAGCAGAAGCTGTAATTGCTAATGTTAACACAGAATGTGGTACAAAACTTTCATTCCAGATTGGTTCAATGGTTGAATTCCCAAGAACAGCTCTTATCGCTGATAAAGTTGCTAAATTTGCTGATTTCTTCTCATTCGGAACAAACGATCTTTCTCAGACAACATTCGGTTTCAGCCGTGATGACTATGGTAAGTTCATTGAATCATACCTTTCACAGAACATCATTGAAGATGATCCATTTGCAACACTTGATCCAGATGGTCCTGGTGAATTGATGAGAATTGCAGAATCTAAAGGACGTTCAGTTAAAGCTGACCTTCACCTTGGAATCTGTGGAGAACACGGTGGAGATCCTGCATCTATAGCATTATGCTTTGATATTGGATTGAACTATGTTTCTTGTTCACCATTCCGTGTACCACTTGCTCGTCTTGCTGGTGCTCAGGCTGTTATTAAAGCTGACAAATAGTTTTCAATTAATAGATAATTTCTATTAATTGAAACAAAAAAGGCTTACTTCTGAAATATGAAGTAAGCCTTTTCTTATCTCCTTCTTTTCTATAAAAAAATAAATCTTGCTTTCTAAAAAATAAGGCTTTATTCTGAAATAATGGAAACACTCTTATTTATAGCAAACCTTTCACCAACCGTTGGTGATTTATTTAATGAACTTTCAAAATCATTCTCAGTTAAACTTGTCCCTTATGATTGGACTCAAATATCAAAAATTATTGAAACAACATCACCAACAAAAGCTGTAATTTATGTTAAAGACTTGTCTCAAGATGAAACAACTAGTTTGCATACTTTTTTGCAAGATAGCGAAAAATCAAAAATGCCGCTTTTATGTATTGGTAGTAAGGATGAAATCAAAAAACATATAGGTCCGTGGGGTGGAAACTTTATCAGAATCATCCTCACACCAGCGACAATTTCTTCAATTTTGGAAAGCATCAAAAACGCTTTTTTCCCTGATACTTTTAAATTAGAAACTAATCAAAAGCATATTCTTGTAGTTGATGACAATATTGTTTATTTACATACAGTCACAAATATATTAAAAGAAACATACAAAGTATCATCTGTTAAATCTGGAACTGCCGCCATAACATTCTTAGTATCACATAAACCGGATTTAATACTTTTGGATTACTCAATGCCAGGATTAACTGGTCCTCAATTATTCAAAATGATACGAGCCGAAGAATCAACAAAACAAATCCCTATAATATTTTTAACTGGAGTTTCTAGCAAAGAGCAAGTTCAAACAGTTATGTCTCTAAAACCTGACGGATATATTCTAAAAGATTGTAGCGCATCTGAATTAACAAGCAGAATTGAGGCTTTCTTTGAGTCATAAAACTAAAAACTTATTTCTTAAATCAAAAGAAGAGATTGATGAAGCATATTTTTTATCAGCTAGATGGAATAATTCAATGCTTCTTTTTCTTTGCCCGATAATTTCAATTCTTGAAGTTTTACTCCTCTTATTTGATTTATTTATTTCAAATAAAGATCCAGAATTAACTATCTTAAGTTTTGAAATTTTTTATACATCAATGGCAATTGTTTCTTTTCTTATTTTCTTTATTAATCGATTTTTTAAGAAAGACACAAAGAAAAATGCTAGAAAAATTCTAGTTTCAACTTATATTTATTGTTTCTTCATATTATTATGGGCATTTTTTATGACCTATATAGATTACACATCGGGATTTTCACCTTCAATTGGTTTGTTCTTTGTTTGTGTTACTGTAGTAGGTTCAATTTTTTACTTGAATCCCATCATCATGGCTGCCGTCTTATTCCTAATGTTGATAGTTCAAATCCTCACCATGATTTTTATCTTCAAAATGCCGCCAAAAGCACTTTATATGCCGAATACATATATTTTCACACTTGCAGGAATTGTTTTATCTTTAGCAAGATACCGTTCATTAATTCGTGAAGTAAAGCAAAGTTCACAAATAAAGCAAGCTATGTTAGAAGCTGAAAAAGCAAATAAAGCAAAATCTTCATTCCTAGCTGTAATGAGCCACGAAATTCGTACTCCAATGAACGCAATAGTTGGTCTCACAGACATTTCTTTACGAGAAAATCTACCTTTTATTGTAAAAGAAAATTTACGCCAAGTAAAAAGCGCTGGTGCAAGTTTATTAACAATCATCAATGATATTCTTGATTTTTCGAAAATTGAATCTGGCCGTCTGGAAATTGTTCCAGCAAAATATGACATAATTTCCCTTTTTGCAGATACAGCTTCACTTGTAAATGTTCGTATTGGAAATAAATCTTTACTTTTGAACTTACAAGTTAATTCAGAACTTCCTTATTTACTCTTTGGTGATGACGTTAGAACAAAACAAGTTATTTTGAACCTTGCTTCAAATGCTGTAAAATTTACTCAAACAGGTTCTGTTTCCATAATAATTGATTTTGATAAGATTACTGAACAAGATTCTTCTTCAGACAAAATGAAAATCCTGTTAAAAGTAAAAATTATTGATACTGGTATTGGTATAAAAAAAGAAGACATCTCAAAACTGTTCAGTTCCTTCAGTCAAGTTGATATGCAGCATAACCGTAAAAAAGAAGGCAGCGGTTTGGGGCTTGCAATTTCAAAACAATTAATTGAACTGATGAATGGAAATATTGGTGTTGAAAGTGAGTATGGAAAAGGCAGTACTTTCTTCTTTTCAATTCCTCAAATCGTAGACAAGAACGTCACTATTAAAGAATTTTATAACTTAAACGAAGAACTTATTCCAAATTCAAATATGGCAAGCTTAGATTTGAAAAATCTTCTTTACAATGAAAAATTCACAAGTAAATATGAGGACCAAAGGAATTCGCTTTCTAAAAAATTTACGGCTCCTGATGTTTCTATTTTGATTGTTGATGACAACCCATTAAATCTACAAGTTGCAGAAGGTTTGCTTCGTCCATATCAATTCAAGATTGACTTAGCTTCAAGTGGATTTGAAGCTTTAGAAAAAGTTCAAGAAAAATCTCACAACCTCGTGTTCCTCGACCATATGATGCCGGGAATGGATGGTGTTGAAACAGCACAGAAGATGGCAGAAATAAAATCTTATAAGGATGGAAAACCTTTCTCCCTTCCCATTTTAACGGCCTGGACAGCAAACGCTTTGGGCGATAATCAAAAAATGTTCTTGAATAATGGATTTTCTGACTTTGTTGCAAAACCAATTGATTTGGATGATTTAAATATAAAGCTGCAAAAATTAATTCCGCCAGAAATGCAATTACTTGATAACACTGGAACAACTGATAATACAACTAGTAGTGACTTGTCCCCTTTATCTGAACAAGGTTTAGACATTACTTCAGCACTAAAAAATACAGGAAATGAGAACAATCTGATTTCCGTGTTAAAAACATTTGTTAAGACTTCTGACAAAAATCAAAGAGATATTTCAAAATTATCTGCATCTATATTGGAAAATGAAAAATCAAATCAAACTCAAGAAATAATTGATAATACTTTTAATGATTTTACGATACAAGTTCATTCATTAAAAAGTTCAGCAAGAACAATTGGTGCAATGAATCTTTCTGAAATGTCAAAGAAACTTGAAGAAAAAGGTTTATCAAAGGATTCAGCTGACATAAAAACAAAAGTACAAGAATTACTTTCTGAATATAAAAAAATAACTGACGTTATTTCTGAAAATTTAATAAAGATGAATGTTATTGAATCTATTAAGAATGAAAAATCTTCTTTGCAAAATAAACCGACTTTCGTTGAAACTGATATTTCAAAAGAACTAACTGAAATTATTTGTGCTTGCAATGAATTTGATGAGGACAAAATACTAAATCAATTAAAACTTATCAATATTTTTAATCTTTCAAATAAACAAAAACAGTTAATAAATTCAATTACTGATTCAATTGAATCCTTTGATTTTGATGAATGTAAAAAAATTATAGAAGATTATCAAGAAAAATAATTCTTGATGCTTAGCTTATTCTGATATTACCAGAAACTGTTTTTATGCTTAAGACAGCTCCACCAAAATTGTATGATTTTTTATACAAACCTCTTGGTGTAAGAGAAACTGTATCTATTTCATCAATTAAACGACCGCTTGTTGTTAGAAATTCTAAATCAAAAGATGGAGAGTTAGCAAATTCAATTTCGATATTTCCACTTACACTTTCTATTGAAGATTTTGCAGTTGGTTCGCACTTAGCTTCTAGAGTTATTGCTCCACTAATAGTCTTTATGTCAAAATAATCAAAAATTACATCACTTAATACAACTTCACTACTTGTAGCCTTTATATCCAAATATTCAGAATCCAAATCTTCAATTGATATTTTACCATTTGTACAAACAACTCTTAAATTTACTGTTTTTAAATCCTCTATATTAACTTCACCACTTACAGATAAAATATTTGCATCACTCTGAACATTTATCTTTTCAAAACTTAACATTCCACTTGCTGTCATTACATTCATTGCTTCACAATCAAAATTATTCAAATCTGAACTACCAGAAGCAGAATTTATATTAACTTTATTTAATATAACGCCTTTAGGAATATATAATTTAATTGAACAACTAGTCCCAAATAGAGAAAGTTTCTTAATTGTTGTTATTGAAAGTGTTCCATTTTTATTTTCAACTTTTGGAACTCTTTTATCATTATTTGATGAAATCTCAACAATAAATTCATCATTAGAAGTACTATCTATCTCTAATTCTTCAAAAGACAAATCAATACTTAAATTTGTAATAGAATTAATATCATAAGTTTCTTTAAGAACTAAATTTTCTGAGAATACATATTGAAGAAAAATACTAAATATTATCGTAACTAAATATATTCTTTTTTTCATAAAACCCTTCTATTCAACCTTTTAAAACTAATTTAAATAGCAACTTTTGTCAAATTAATTTCTTATTCATAAATGCAACTCCCTTTAAACGTTCCAATATTTACTATAAAATGTAACTCATGAAAAATAAAATTAGAAATGAATTAGCAGTTTGCGGTTTTGCAACTGTAAAAAAACTAGAAAAAAATCATTCTGAAAAAATATGTAGATTATACTTTACAGCTGAAGTTGCCCCTCTTTTTGGCGGACTCTGCAAAAAATTGGCCAAAAATAAAGGTATTTATAATCAAGTTGAAGCTGCAGATTTGGAAAAGCTTTGTGGAAGCGTTCATCACCAAGGTGTTGTAGCTATGATTAATGCTCCAGAAATCCAACAAATTGACACAGAAATAATTGAAGATTGGGTTACAAATAAAAAGAACGCAATTCTTCTTGATAAAATTGGAAATGCCAACAATTTTGGTGCTATTGTTCGTAGTGCAGCTTTTTTTGGAATAGAAAACATCATTATTCCTCTTGATGAATCACAAAGTTCCGTTACAACAAGCTCATACAGAGTTGCCGAAGGCGGAATGGAATATGTGAACATTTATTCAGTACGTTCAATCTCTAGATTGCTAGAAGCATTAAAAGACAAAATGGTACGCGTTGCTACATCATTAAATGCAACTAAAAATGTTTCAGAATTAAAATCAATGAGCAAAGACAAACCTGTTTTAATAATTCTTGGAAATGAAGAAAATGGCGTTTCTGAAACTACATTACAAAACTGCGATGAGAAAATCATCATTCCTTTTAAATCAACTAATATTGAACAAAAGGAATCTAATGTTGACAGTTTGAATGTAGCTCAAGCTTCTTCAATTATCTTTTACGAATTAACAAAATAATAATCTTACTGAGCCAAAGAATCTTGTTTCTTTAAGTTTGTAACTAATGCCTCATGGATTGCCTGTTCATAAATTGGGTCACAGAACAAGTCTGAAACGGACAATAAAACAGTGATACTTAAATTATGACCAGGTTCCCAAGGGTGAAGATTTCTGTGTCCCAGGCGAAGTAAACCGGCAGTTCCATCTGGGTTCCCAATATCATGGGCTTTTTGATAATATTCACGAGCAATATCGTAATCTTTTTTGCCGTCAGTTCGGGTTTCATAAAGATTGCCAAGACAAGCCCATCCACCAGAAGCAATTACATCAGAACGAACGCTTGAAGCTAGATAAAGTTCTTCAGCTTTTTCATAATCCTGAGGAACTCCAAGCCCACGTTCATACAAAGTACCCAACTGGCACAACGCGGTGATATCATTTCTGTCAGCGGCAAGCTGATAATATTCGGCAGCTTTAACAAAATCAATTGGTGTTCCAATACCAAGTTCAAAATGTGTGGCAAGGTAACGAGGAGCCTTCATGTTTCCTAAATCAGTTGCTTTTTGAAAAAGTGCAAAAGCTTCTTCGTAATTTTTTTCTACACCGACACCAATTATGTATAGAGGCGCCAAAAGCAACATTGAATTTGAGTCACCTTTGTCACTTGCAAGTTTTAGAAGTTCAAATGCCTTATTGTCGTCTTGAACACCAAGCTCGCCAGTTTGATAGGCGTGTCCTAGTTCACTTATAGAAACGATATCATCTCTTGCAACCCCATCAATCAATTCTTGCAATTTCTGTGCTTTTGCCTCGTTAGAAAGTTCAAAGTTTTGAGTAGGAAGATTAATATGATCGTTTTCTTCCTCAGTTACTACGTTTTCAGAAACTGCTGTTTCTTTTTTCTCGCAAGAAGCAAGAACTAATACACAAAAACACAATGCAAAACAAAATCCTAAATTGAACAATTTTTTCAAAATAATCTCCTTTTAAAAGCGAGTTTAACTATTTACAGAATAATGTTCAAATGTGGAATTATTATGGAATAAATGTGGAATAATTTAGGAATTTAACAGAAATGAAAATATACAAAAAAAAGGATTTGAAAATTACTTCAAATCCTTTTTTCACATAATATCTTTATTTATTTTCTACTGCAATTCTTCCAAATCAATTTCACCGGCTGCACAAGGTGTTGTAATAGACCAGTTTTCTAGAATCTGTGGATTAACTTCACCAAAAACTCCAACTTGTTTACCTTTTACCATAACAGCAGCTTGACGACCAATTATAAATCTTGGATCTTTACTTTCTTGAACTACATATTCATGATCCAAGAAATAAAGTAAAGATGATACTTCAGAAGCCAAATTGTTATAGTTTGCATTATTAGAAACAGTTAAAAATCCAATATACTGACGAGTTATAGTTCCAGTGTTTTCATCTTCTTTTAAGTAAGCAACCTTTCCAATTTCAAATATTTTATGTGGGAAGACAGCATTTGCAGAACCACTTTCAGCACGTAACAAAGAAGAAATAATTTCTGGTCTTACAAATTGATAGTTTTCACTCATTGGATTTGCAATTTCAATAACTTTTGTAGGATCAATCAACATATTATCGATATAATCTTTTTTTGAACCCAAATAGTTAAAAATCATTTCTTGATATCCAAGACCAACCATCAAAGTTTTTGCCTTTCTGCTGAATTCTGTTAAAGGTAAAAGGCGGCCGATTGTAAATGCATGTGGTTTTTCCGGACTGAATGCAGAAACATCGCAACCTATCATTACATCTTCAATAATATCAACTTCATGCAAGAAATCATTTCTATATGGTGGAGGATTTAATTCAACATCATAATCATCTCCATCTTTTTTAACTTCAACATAATTGCCCATTCTAACAAGAGCGTCTTTTACTCGTTCAATATCAAAATCAGAACCTAAAAGCTTATTAATATGACTTAGTTTTGTCTTTGTTGATGGCTGAAAATAGAAAGGAGCAAGAATATCTTTTCCAAGACCTGTTTCGTAAGGATGTTTTACAAGAATAGGTTTAATTTCATAACCTTGATCCAAGAAATCACAAGCTACAATATTTGCTGCCAACATAAGGTTTTCCATGATGTCGCCAGTAAGTTCAACCATCAAATCTTTATCACCAACTTTTACTGCACCAAGAGTCGCACTATTAATAATTGGAGCCATTGAAAGAACTTCATTTTTTGCATCTGAAAGTAAAGGGAATTTCTTAAGATCTTTTAAAATCCAACCAAAATCTTTTCCTTTTGGATGTTCTGTTAATATTTGTCTACAAGTCATTGGTTCTGTGCACTGTAACGGTACAAAACTAGTTTTATCAGGATCTACTGCATGATATGAAACTGGGAATTTAATCTGGTCGATTCTGTAAAGTCCCATAGATAATGATTTTCGTTTTCTTCCAAAATTCCAAGCTAATTTTTCTTGAGTCTGGATAATATCTTTTAACATCAAATCATCAATTGCTTTTCCTGTAATCATAAATGCAACCATAAAAGGACGAACATCTTTTAATTCAGAATCAACATTAACAATTCTATTTTCATAATCTTTTAAATTATCTTTTGTGGACATTACAGACATATAATCTGCACATTTTCCACCATCATGCTGCCTAATTTGTCTTGCAACGCCATTTGTAGACCATAAATCAGGGCGATTTGTATCATTCAATTCAATTTTAATAACTCTTTCATCTGCAGGAACAGACATATCTGGTTTTTCATCTAGTTCAGCCTTTGCACAAGGTAGTTTTTCTTCCAAAGTATCGTAAGTATATTTTTTTCCAAGCATACTGAAAAACAAATTTTCATTAACTTCAATTTTAGGCATTTCTATTCCTCTTTTCTAAATTTACACTAATCTGAATTTACTCTTTATATGAACACAAATGAGTAATATCTTTTATTATAAAAAATTACATTGATTAAATCAATGTTAAATATGTATATTGATATTCATGAATTCTACATCTGAGAAATCCAAAAATGTTTTGGGTTTCATTTTAGCAGTTATTGCCATCTTTTTTTGGGGAATTACATTTATTTCCACAAAATCACTTTTAAAAGACTTTTCATCGCTTGAAATCCTATTCGTTAGATTCATTATTGCGTATGTTTGTCTATGGATTATTCATCCTAAAAGAGAAAAATTCATTCCAAAAGATAACCTTTATTTTTTGCTGGCAGGATTAACAGGCGTTACACTTTACCAATTCACCGAAAACGTAGCTATTTCTTATACATCAGCATCAAATGTGAGCATTATTGTTTCCAGCTGCCCTTTATTCACCGCAATAATCAGTCAGATTTTCTTAAAAGAAAAACACATCACTCTTCCATTCGTACTGGGTTTTATAATAACTATTACAGGAATTGCCTTGGTCAGTCTTAATGGAACAAAATCATTCTCATTAAATCCAAAAGGTGATTTTTTAGCACTTTTAGCTTCTGTTAGTTGGGGGTTTTATTCTCTTTGCATTTCCATCTTGAACAAACGAAAATACAACTCAATTTGTTCAACAAGAAGAATTTTCTTTTATGCCATACTTTTAATGATTCCTCTTGTTATTGTTGGAAGCTTTAGAAATCCAGAAAGTTCAATTTTTGTTAATTGGGATTTTAGTGTTAATTCAATGCGCTTTTCAAAAGTTTCTAATATTTTGAACTTAGTGTTTTTGGGAATGTTTGCTTCTGGAATTTGTTTTTCAATTTGGAATATTGCTTGTAACACTCTTGGAACAGTAAAAACAACAAGTGGAATTTATTTAATTCCTGTTGTCACAATAATTTTTGCTTATTTTGCACTTGGTGAAAAAATCACAATTTTGAATGCTATAGGCTCAATCATCACAATAACAGGATTATTTATAAGCAGTTACAAGAAAAAGAATTAAGGAATATGAATAATTTCTCTAGGTTTACTGCCATTTGCAGGACCGACAATTCCTCTTTCTTCCATCTCTTCCACAAGACGAGCCGCCCTGTTATATCCAATTTTTAGTCTTCGTTGAATATAAGAAGCGCTTGCCTTGCCGGCTTGAACAACAATGTCCAAAGCTTGATCATACAAAGGATCTTCTTCATAAGAATTTCCAAACAAATCAACATTTTCTTCTTCATCTTCAACAAAAATCTCGTCGTCAATATAATCTGGCTCACCAAATTGTTTTACATATTGAACTACATTTTCAACTTCTTGATCACTTACAAAAGTTCCTTGAATACGAACAGGGAACGGGTCAACAGCACTTGCATAAAGCATATCGCCTTTTCCAAGCAATTTTTCTGCACCTATTCCGTCAATAATAATATGGGAATCAGTTTTTGAAGCCACCATAAAAGCAATTCTTGTTGGAATATTTGCTTTAATCAAACCTGTGATAACATTTACAGAAGGACGCTGTGTTGCTAGAACAAGGTGAATTCCAACAGCTCTACTCATTGCTGCCAATCTTGCAACAATTGATTCAAGCTCTTTTCCTGTTGTAGCCATTAAATCTGCAAATTCATCAATTATAACTACGATATATGGCAATTTTTCTGTACAAATTTTACGTTCTTCAATTCTTTTATTGTAATTTGAAATATCACGAACACCAAGGCCATCTAAAAGTGCATATCTTCTTTCCATTTCACACAAACAATATTGAAGAGCTTGGAACGCTTTTTTAGGTTCTGTGATTACCGGAGTTAGCAAATGCGGAATATTATTATACAACTTCAATTCAACAACTTTTGGATCAATCAAAATCAATTTGACTTCTTTATATGAACGTTTGTACAAAATTGACAAAATAATACTGTTTACACAAACAGATTTTCCAGAACCCGTAGAACCGGCAATCAACATATGAGGAGTTTTAACCAAATCAATTAATTGAGCTTTTCCTAAAATATCTTTTCCCAAAATTACAGGTACAGACATTTTCTGAAATTCTGGCAAGTCAAGTTCTATCAATTCCCTAAAACTAACAATCGAACGCTCTTTATTTGGGACTTCAATACCAACAGCTTGTTTTCCTGGAATTGGCGCTACTATACGAACAGAACTAGCTGCCAAACTCAAGGCGATGTTATCTTGTAAAGCAACAATTTTGCTTAATTTAACGCCTGGAGCTGGTGACAATTCAAACATTGTAACAACCGGACCTTTTTTTATTCCAATAATATCAGCTTCAATATTAAATTCTGATAAAGTTTGCTTTAAGCGAAGAGAAGCCTCTTTTGTGTCGTTGTCAATAATCCAATATTGATCATCTTTATATGCAGTTAACAAATCAGAAGGGATTATATAAGGACCTTTTTTTTGAGCTCTGTTGCCTTCTGGTAAATTTCCTTGAATCTCTTTTGTTTTTGGTACGTTTTCTTCTTGCTGGGCATTAAAAAAGTCATTCAATTGATCAGCTGTTAAGTCACTTACATCGGGAGTTTTAGCTTCAATTCCAGTTAATTCATTATTGATAATTGGATTTTCTTTGAAATATAAATCTTGATCTTGCTTGATATCGTTTTCCATATCAGAAAAAGCTGTAGTCTTTGGCAGTTCAAAATTGCTGTTCTCTTGTTTTTCAATTTGATTAAAAACTGTATCATCCACTTTCAATTCGTTTGGAACTTCAGGAATATTTCCAGACAATTCATCATTATCTTCATCTTCATTCAAATCAATGTCAAAAAAATCTGGATCTAAAGTTTTTTCACTTTCTTCAGAGTTAATTTCAGGCTCTTGTTCAAAGATAACATCATCAATATTTTCTAAATCGTTGTCTTCAAATTGTTCATTGTCTTCTATTTTATCAGTTGGAATATCACCTAAATTGATTTCTTCAACTGTTTCTGGTTTTGATTCAATTTGGGATTCTTCAACAAACTCTTCTGTTGATTCGTCAGCTTTTACAGTCTGCTCTTCTTCTACATCAATTTGATTTTTTTCTTCTGGAAGCATTTCACTTTCAACATCATCTAAAACTATCTTTGATGGAAATTTTGATTCTGCAACTTCTTTTTTTTCTTCTACTTCTTGAGGATTTTCATCTTCCAAAGAAATCTGTTTTGAAAAAACCGTCTCATTTTTACTTTGATTTGCATATTCCTCAATTTTTTTTGCTGCATCATAAGGACTTTCTTCTACTTTTTCAGAATCAACTTTCATATCAATATCAAATGCTGAATAAACATCATCTTTTTTGTTTTCTTCAACAACTTTATTCTCATCTTCTATTGGAGGAAACTGCAAAGTTGGGTCATTTTCATCAATTTCTTCAGGTTTGTATTCTTCATCATATTCTGGAGGCAGATTTTCTGGGGGAACTGGAAGATTTGGCCATTCCAAAGTTTCAGTTTCTTCTTCATCAATTTGAGGCATTAATGCAGCGTATTCTTCTTTTGTTATCATTGTTGCAGGATTGGAAACGACCTTTATCTCTTCTAGCTCTACTTTTTCTACAGGAGCTGCATCTTCAACAAGAACTTCTTCATTTTTCTCTTCTAATTTATTCTGAACTTCACTTTTTACTGGCTCTTCAGCTGTTTCATCAATTTTTATTTCTTCATCAATTCTTACTTTTGCTAAAGCTTCATCAAATATACTTTCTTCTTGTTTATCTTCTTGTTGTTGTTCAACAAATTCTTCACTTGATTCATCTTCATTTGATTCTGGAATTTCAGTTTCTACTTCAGTCTCTTTTGCTTTTTTTTTCAAATGCTTAAAGTAGATTTTATCAACAATGATTCCAACACCAAGATATTCAATTGCAACAAGCATTAATCCTGTAATTACAGTTATTGCAACTTTAAAAAAAGTTAGAGATGAATTATCTACAGAAAGAATTGATTTACAAATATTTTCTGTTAAAACCAAAGTTAAAAATGGAATTATCACTGTAACTAATCGGAATATTTTCTTCATAGTCCATTTTGAAATTAAGCAAACCATTCCACAAACAAAAAGTAATAAAGGAATAAAAATGCTAGAAAATCCATATACAGTAAATAACATTTTTCCTGTTATATAAATGAAATTATTTGTTTGATATCCAAAATTTAAAACTTGGAGTAATAAACTAATAGAAAAAAATGCTGCTACTAAAATCAGAATTAATCCTGATATAATTTTTGATTTATTTGATGAACTCATATTCTTGTTTATCGGAGTTTTTCAAATACTAGTTTAACTAAAGAATTCTTAAAGTTGATTAATTTCTAAAATAGTTTTCAATTTATATTTTTACTGTTATACTTTTTTCATGAAGAACACAACTATTAAAAATATTGGTATTTTGACATCTGGAGGCGACGCTCCTGGATTAAATGCTGCAATACGCTCTTTATGTTTAACTGCAAAGAAAAGATTCAATGCAAACCTTATCGGATTTAAAGATGGTTATATCGGTTTAGAAAACAATGATTTTGTAAATATGATGGATTTAGATTTAGACAAAATGGTAAATCTTGGAGGAACAATTCTTGGAACTTCACGTGAAAAACCATTTAAGAATCAAACTATTAATCCAAAAACAAAGCTTTCAGCTGTAGATTCAATTAAAGAAACTTTTAAAAAGAATAAACTTGATGTTTTAGTTTGCCTTGGTGGAAACGGTACAAATTCAACAGCTTCCCTACTTTCCAAAGAAGGATTACCTGTTATTGGCTTACCAAAGACAATTGATAATGATATTTGGGGAACTGACGAATCATTTGGTTTCCATTCAGCAA
>CAYFND010000003.1:71182-84315 GCA_964344405.1 uncultured Treponema sp.
ATGGAATTGAAGCAATCAGAACTACAGCAAGAAGTCATCACCGTGTTATGGTTGTAGAAATCATGGGACATAAAGCCGGATGGTTGGGATTGTACTCTGGAGTTGCCACAAATGCAGATGTTATTCTTCTTCCAGAAATTCCTTATGATGTAAAAAAAATAAGTGCATTCTTAAAAGACAGAAAAGCTAAAGGTCACGAATATTCAATTGTTGTATGTGCAGAAGGCGCTCTTTCTGTTGAAGAATCACAACTTCCTAAAAAAGAATTCAAGAAAAGCAGATTAGAAATGACTCAATCAATAAGTTTTAGAGTTGCAAAAGAAATTGAAGCAGAAACAGGAATAGAAACTAGAACTTCTGTTTTAGGTTATCTTCAAAGAGGTGGCGAACCTTCAGCTTATGATATTCTTTTAGCAACACAACTGGGAAACGCCACTGTAGATTTTATTGAAAACAAAGAATTTGGCGTTCTTGTTGCAGTCAGAGAAGGAAAAATAACAGGTTATCCACTAGAAGAAGTTGAAGGTAAAGTAAAAAATATTCCAACAAATGAAATGATGCTTCAAACTGCAAAAGATTTAGGAATTTGTTTTGGCGACTAACGGTATTCTAAAATGTCATCTCTGTTCTGATTGTAACGGATGGGGATGCATTGGAGAATTACCGGGTTTAGGTGGAGTTTATAACAATAAGAACTTTCAACTGAATTGTGAAGGTTGGACAAAACTCCGGGAATCTCTATCTTCTACAGAAATAGAAAATCTTAAAAATATAAAAGTTACTCCTTCGGTGTTAAGATGCGGTCCTGTAACAGGTGCTGTAGAAAATATAGGTTATGCAAGTGAAGAAGATTTTTACTATCCATACCTAAAAGCTGCATCTGATGAAAATATCGGGCTTTGTGTTGGAGACGGCTTTCCAGACGAAAAGCTTGAATTTGGACTTGAAGCCGTAACAAAAATTAACACTAAAGCTGCTTTCTTTTTAAAACCTTATCCAGATGAAATTTTACTACAACGAATAAACAAAGTAAAACAAAATGCTCAATTCATTGGATTTGATATTGATTCATATAACATTCTCACAATGAGAAAACTTGTAAATCTAGAAAAAAAATCTCCTGTTCAAATAGAAAATCTACGTAAAGAATTTAACTGTCCACTTGTAATAAAAGGCATTTTCACAAAAGAAGATATTGAATTGGTAAAAGAAGTAAAACCTGATGTTGTTTATATTTCAAACCACGGTGGAAGAGTTGAAACTAGAATAGGAAGTGTGACTCAGTTTTTACAGGAAAATGTAAAAGAATTAAAAAACTATTGTTCCCAAATTTGGATTGACGGTGGAATCAGATCTACATTAGACATTCAAACCGCCCTTTATCTTGGAGCAAATCAAGTTATTGCAGCAAGACCATTTATTCATTCTGTTTTTACAAATGGAATTGACGGAATGAGAAAAACTATAAGAAGTTTTTTAAATTAGATTTTTCCACTAAATAATATTTTTCACCTTTAATCTTATCATATAGAATAATAAATAATTCTTTTGTATAATTAAATCATGATAAATAAACATAAAATGCAACTCTTACAAGAGTTAGCTATAAAAAACGGTCCTTTGTGTGTCGGTCTTGATACAGACCCTTCATATATTCCAGAATCAATTATTAAAAATTGTGGTTCCATTCCAAATGCAGTTTTAACTTATAACAGACAAATTATTAACAATGTTGTAGCAGACAAAAGTGCTTGTTGTTTCAAAGTTCAAATTGCCTACTATGAAGCAATGGGAATTGAAGGTTTAAAAGTTTACGCTGAAACTCTAAAAGCTATAAAAACTTCAGGATTAATAGCCATTTCTGACATAAAACGCGGAGACATTGCGGCAACCGCTGATGCTTATGCAAAAGCTCATTTTTCTGGTGACTTTGAAACTGATATCATCACAGTAAATCCATACATGGGATTTGACACACTAAAATCATTCACTTCATATTGTTCAAAAGAAAATAACGGAAAAGGTCTTTTTGTTTTACTTAGAACATCAAATCCAGGAATGAAAGACATTGAACAAGAAGAATTAAAATCTGGTGGAAGAATTTTAGACAAAGTTGGTTCTGAACTAGAACGTATTTCTTCTGATTTTGCTAAAATTTATGAAAACCAAGCTTGTTCTCCAGTTGGCGCCGTTGTTGGTTGTACAGAAGAAAGCGACGCAAAAATAATTAGAGACGCATACAAAGATATATTTTTCTTAATTCCAGGATACGGAGCACAAGGCGGTCCTGCAAAAATCGCTAAAACTTTATTAAGAGAAGCTGGCGGAACAGTTAATTCATCAAGAGGAATATTATGTGCTTGGAAAAAGAATGAAAACTTACAAGAAAAAATTCTATCCAACACAATAACAATGAAAGACATATCAGATGCTGCAGCTCAAGCAAGTCTGATTGCTAAAAACGATTTACTTTCTATATAGTTCATCCTTTGGAAAGTAAAGTTCTATTAACCCCTTTTTATAAAGGAACTTAAAAAATCAAATAGAAAGATAATGCTTCCTACTTGGTTTTTTATAGGAGGTTTTATGTTTACAGATTGTAATGGTTACCCATTTCCAGTTTTTGCAGAAGCAAAGGTAAAAGAATGTTCAGTTGTAAAAAATGCTTTTCCTCAAAATAGCGTTTTCTTACTAAAGACAATTATTAAAAACACCACAAACTGCCCTCAACCCGGACAGTTTTACATGCTTCATGCATTAAAAAGCAATGTCTTACTAGGTCGTCCAATCAGTGTCTATCATGCAGAAAAAAATCAAAATGACTTGGAAGTACAATTCTTAATTTTAGTAAAAGGAAAAGGAACTCAAGAACTATGTTCACTCAGAACAGATGATGACATAAACCTTTTGGGACCTTTAGGAAACACTTTCCAAAAACCTTCAACAGATGGAAAAATTGCCATTATCGGTGGAGGAATAGGAATTGCTCCAGTCGCTGGATTTGCAGAAAATCTAAAACCAAAATCATATGATTTCTTCGCTTCATTTAAAAGCGGTAAGTATGGACTTGAAAACATTGAACCAGAAAATCTATACATCACAACTGATGATGGAAGTGAAGGCGTTCACGGAATGCTTTCTGCTTGTTTCACCGAAGAATTAATCAATTCAAAAAAATACACTGAAGTTTACGCTTGTGGTCCAACACCAATGCTCGCTTATATAAAAGATATTTGCGATAAATTGAATATTAAGTGTTGGCTGAGTATGGAAGCAAGAATGGCCTGCGGTGTTGGCGTTTGCCTTGGTTGTTCAATTGACACAACAGAAGGAAAAAAACGTTGCTGTAAAGAAGGTCCTGTTTTTGATTCAAAAATTCTATCATTCCCAAAACCTGCATTCATTCAAAGAAAACCTCCTCTACAAAATGAGCCGGATTTGAGTATTTCACTGAAGGATGTCAAATTCCAAAATCCAGTGATTGGTTCATCTGGAACATTCGGCTTTGGTTCAGAATATACAACAGTTTTTGACATTAACAAACTTGGTGGAATTTCATCAAAAGGACTCACACTAGAAAGCAGACAAGGAAACGATGGAATAAGACTTTGGGAAACTCCTTCTGGTTTATTGAATTCAATCGGTTTGCAAAATCCTGGAATTCCTCATTTTATTCAAAACGAACTTCCCATGATGTTGAGTTTTAAGCCTACAACAATTGCCAATTTGTCTGGTTCCAGTTTGGAATCTTATGTGGAAGGAGCCAAACTTCTTGAAAAAACAAAAGTCCCTGTTATTGAATTAAACATTTCTTGTCCAAATGTGTCTGCCGGTGGAGCCGCTTTTGGAATGACTTGTGAAGCCGCGGAAACTGTTGTTAAAGCTGTTCGTAAAGTTGTATCAAAACCTTTATTAGTCAAACTTACACCTCAAGCTAAGGATATAAATGCTGTAGCTTTACAGTGCATTGATTCAGGAGCAGATGGAATTTCTTTATGTAACTCTTTCCAAGGAATCGCCATTGATATTGAAAAAGGAAAACCTGTTTTTGATAAAATAAAAGCTGGTTTCGGAGGTCCGGCCGTTAGACCAATAGCTGTTCGTTTAATTTGGGAACTGTACGAAGCAATTAATACTTTACCTGAAGAAAAACGCGTTCCTATCTTCGCAATAGGTGGAATTGCAACATGGCAAGATGCAGTTGAATTTATTATGGCAGGCGCAACAGCACTTCAAGTCGGAACAAATACATTTTCAAATCCTTATTCCATGATTCAAATTATTGATGGATTAAGTTCTTTTATGAAAAGAAAAGGTTATACCAACATAAACGAATTTAAAGGAATTGCTCACATCTAGGTTTAAAGGAAATTATGAAAAAAAACATATTATTTATTTTAGCTTTATTTTCTATAAATTTAGCTTTCTCTCAAGATGCACATCCGTTTAATCTTAACAACAAAGATTATACAGCCCTACTACAAGAATCTATTTTATCTTACGGTAATAATTACAATTTAAAATATTTCTTAAATAAGATGAAAAAAGGTGAAAAAGTAACAATTGCAGCTTTAGGTGGATCTGTTACAGAAGGAGCTGGACCTGCAGCTTTCACAGATGGCTATGCTTATCAATTCAATAGAAAAGTCAGAACTCAGTTCACCAAAGATAACGGAAAAAATATATTCTTTGATGGAGCTGGATTAAGCGGCACTTCTTCACCAATCGGCTTAGTCCGTTATGAACAAGATGTCACTAAAGTTCTTAATCAAAATCCCGATTTGCTAATAATTGAATTTGCTGTAAACGATGGTGGCGAACCAACAAATCAACGTGCATTTGAAGCATTAATTCATAACGCATTAGTTCAAAATCCCAACACCGCAATAATAATCTTATATTCGGCAGCAACTTACGGAAACACTCAATATCAAATGAAACCTATAGCTGATTATTATAAGCTTCCACAGATAAGCATTCTAAACATTGTGAATAAAAGCATTAACAACAATACAATTCAAAAAGAAGCTTTTTACACAGATATAGTTCATCCTACAAAAGAAGGTCATGAATTGATGGCTGATTGTCTTATGCAATTACTGACACAAACAGATAAAAACAAATCGAATATTCAAATATCAATTCCTCAAAAAAGTTATCTTGAGCCAAACTTCTTCAACTTAAAACAAATTCTTACAGATAATGATGACGTCAAAATTGCAAAAGGCGGATTCAACAGTATCGATTCACAAACTCAAGGATTAAGAAAAACAAATAAAGGCGACTTTCCAAATAACTGGTATCATCAACCAGGAAATAATAATGAAAGCTTTGTCTTAAACATCAACTGTAAAAACTTAATCTTAGTTTACAAAGAAAATTCTTCATATAGTAATGTAAAATTTGGAAAAGCAGATTTATATATTGATGGAAAGTTTATTAAAACTTATGACTGTTCCAAAAATCAAGGTTGGGGAAATTGTTTGGTTGATTTAATTATTGATGAAAAAACAGCCCGAAATCATAAAGTTGAAATAAGAATGAATGATGATTCAAAAGACTTAGGATTTACAATAGTTGCTTTGGGTTATTCAAAGTAAAATAAAAAAGGATTTTCTTAATCAGAAAATCCTTTTTTTTGGTATTTAGCGGGGGTTGGACTTGAACCAACGGCCTCCGGGTTATGAGCCCGACGAGCTGCCAACTGCTCTACCCCGCGTCGTCTCTATTTATATTAGTGATTCTGACTTTGCTTGTCAATATAATAAACTAACAATCGTTAGAAAATAAATCAATTGCAGATAGTAATTGAATTTGGTATATTTAGATTTATGAGTGATAATACAAATCTTTGCCCTTGTGGCTCCGGAAAAAAATACAGTGAATGCTGTGAACCTATTATTAAAGGTACAAAAAAAGCCCTTACAGCTGAAAGCTTAATGCGTGCTCGCTATACATCTTATGTAAAACATGAAATTGATTTCATCATTAGTTCTTGTGAAGAAGGTGATGGAATTGCAGAAATTGATAAAAAAGCAACTGAAGATTGGAGTAACCAATCAACTTGGGAAGGCTTACAAATATTGAACACAGAAAAAGGTGGAGAAAATGATGATGAAGGTGTAGTTGAATTTACAGCTTCTTATACACTTCACCAAATGAAAGATGTTCACCATGAAATTGCTGGATTCAAAAAATTCAACGGCGATTGGAAATATGTTACAGGAAATCTTCTCACAACAACAGTAAAACGCGAAGGCAGAAAAATTGGTAGAAATGAACCTTGTCCTTGCGGATCTGGTAAAAAATACAAACAATGTTGTGGAAAATAACGGTTATTAATTGAGTTCAAATATTATTACAGGCTTTCACGCTATTGAAGAACGCGTTCTAAGCCTTTCAAAAAAACAAATCAATCCTCAAAATTATTCCATTTTTTATAGTAAAGTTGGTCCAAGAGTAAAAAAAATTATTTCTTCTGCTCAAAATGTGGGAATAGCTTGTACACAAAAACCAGATTCAGAACTTGATGAATTGGTAAAAAATCTTCATGATTCATTACAAGACCACCGCGGAATAGTCCTTGTTGTTGAGGAGCAAAATCAAACTTCAATCAATATTGTAGACTTCAATACTTGGCTGAAAACATCTAATCAAGAAAAACAAACTGTTGTAATTTTAGACAGAATTACAGATCCACACAATGTTGGAGCAATTATCCGCAGTTGTGACCAGTTCGGTGTTTCTTTGGTTGTTATTCCAGAACATAAAAGTGCCAGTTCTATAAATGATAATGATATTATTGCCCGTACAAGTGCTGGCGCAAGTGCTTGGGTTCCAGTTGCAATTGTAAAAAATCTTGTTAGAACTGTTGAATTATTAAAAGAAAACAATTTTTGGATATATGGAGCCGATGCTGGTGGCGAACATTGCAATGAAATGAAATTTCCACCAAGAAAAGCAATCATTATGGGAAGCGAAGGAACAGGAATTGCAAAATTACTAAAAGAAAAATGTGATTCTATTATTTCTATTCCAACTTGTGGAAAAATTGACAGTTTAAATGTTTCTGTAGCAACAGGAATTCTACTATACGAATTATATAAATAATCAATTGGAGTTAATTATGTCAAAACAAGATGAAATTGCAGCAAAAGCTGTAAGAAAATCAACATTACTTTCATTAAAAGAAAAAAGAAAATCAA
Source organism: uncultured Treponema sp. (assembly GCA_964344405.1). Classification (GTDB taxonomy): domain Bacteria; phylum Spirochaetota; class Spirochaetia; order Treponematales; family Treponemataceae; genus Treponema_D. Next base: position 78,388 of record CAYFND010000003.1, read on the forward strand.
GACTTAACCAATTAAAATTAGATTACGAAAACGAAATTCGTAAAATTAATTTACAATATGCAGAAGATCCAGAAAGATTAAATGCAAAATATGCTGCAGCTGACTATGCAAAATCTGAAAAAGCTAAAAAAAGAGCTGAAGCAAGAATTAAAAATGAGAAAAAACAAATAGAAATTCAACAAAGCAAAAGAATCTTTACTTTAGGTGAAGAAATTGCCAGTTCAATCGTACAATCAATTGGAGCTTGTATTTTTATCGCTTGTACAGCAATTCTAGAAACTTTAGCAATCCGTGATGTAACAAGTTATGTAAATCTTACAACAGTTATGTACGCCCTTTTTGGTTCTTCAATGATTTTGATGTTTATTTTCTCTGTTTTAAGACACGCTCTTCCAAATTACCAAGCAAAAGAAGTTTTTAATAGATTATCACATGTTTTTTCATTCCTAATCATTGGTTTTGGTTATTCAATTTATACAATAACAAAAATCCAAGGTGTTATAGGTTGGGTTTTATATGGAATTGTTTGCGCGGTTATTTTAGTAGGTGCTCTTTTCTATGCTATTTCCGGTTCTAAATTTGAAAAACTAAATATTATTTTTTATGCCGTTGCTGGATGGTCTGGATTATTTGTTACAAAAACTCTTTATTCAGTCTTATCTGTACAAAGCTTCCGCATGTTAGTTTTAGCCGGTATATTTTACTTATTCGGACTAGTTTTCTATTCATTAAGAAAAATCAAATATATGCATTTTGTAGGAAATTGTATAATGCTAATCGGTAGTATTTATATGTTTTTCTCATTATTCTACATAAACTTATAAAAACTGAGGCTTTATATGAAATCATCAAAAAGAACAGTTACTTGTGGTGAACTTACAAAAAATGATGTTGGTAAAACAGTCGTATTAAATGGCTGGGTTAGTCGTTCAAGAAATCTTGGCGGACTCATTTTTATTTCATTACGTGACCGTTACGGAATTACCCAAGTTACAATTTCAGAGAATGCATCTGAAGATACAAAAAAAATAGCTTCTTCATTAAAAAGTGAATATTGTATTGCTGTTGAAGGAAAAGTCATTTCAAGAACAGAAAAAGATATTAACCATAATATGATTACAGGCGAAATTGAAGTTGAAGCAGCTGAAATTGAAGTTTTTACAACTTCAAAAGAGCTACCATTCTCAATTGAAGAAGTTAGACAAAAAGATGGAACAATTGTTATTCCAAATGAAGATTTACGTCTGAAATATCGCTATCTTGATTTACGCCGTGAACCAATGCAAAAAAATATCATTCTTCGTTCACAAGTTACATTTGCAACAAGGGAATATTTAACATCAAAAGGTTTTCTAGAAATTGAAACTCCAACTTTTATTAAATCAACACCAGAAGGAGCTAGAGATTATTTAGTTCCATCAAGAGTTCATCCTGGAAAATTCTATTCCCTTCCACAAAGTCCACAGTTGTACAAACAGCTTTTAATGGTTTCTGGATTTGATAAATATTTCCAAATTGCCCGCTGTTACAGAGATGAAGATGCTCGTGGAGACCGCCAACCAGAATTCACACAAATTGATATGGAATTGAGCTTTACAAATCGTGAAGAAGTTCTTGATACAACAGAAGAAATGATGCAATACATCTTCAAAAAGACACTAAACTACGAATTACCAGTTCATTTTGATAGAATTTCTTGGGATGATGCATTTGATTTATATGGTTCAGACAAACCGGATTTACGTTTTGATATGAAACTTCAAGATGCAACTTTCATGGCAAGCATTTCAGAATTTTCTGCATTTAAAGCTGGAGCTGCAAATTCAGACAGAAATATTGAACGACACAAGCGTTCTGCAGTAAAAGCCCTTGTTGTAAAAAATGTTGCAGATAAATACAGCAGAAAACACATTGAAGAATTGGAAGCTATTGCAAAAACATATAAAGCAAAAGGCCTTGCTTGGATGAAAGTTAATGCCCAAGGTGTTTTTGAAGGTGGAATCAGCAAATTCTATGCAGGTAAAGAACAAGAAGTTTGTTCAAAACTTGGAGCAGAAAAAAACGATTTGATTCTTTTTGTTTCAGACGAAAAATGGCAGCTTGCATGTGTAGCACTTGGCGCTGTTCGTAAACAACTCGGAAAAGATTTAAATCTTTACAATCCTAATGATGAATTCCATTTTGCTTGGATAATTGACTTCCCTTATTTTGCATGGAATGAAGATGAAAACAAATGGGAAACAGAGCACCATATGTTCACTCTTCCACAAAAGAAATACTGGGACACTCTAGAAAGCGATCCTGGTTCTGTAAAAGGTGATTTATACGACTTAGTTCTAAACGGTTATGAATTGGCATCTGGTTCTATGCGTATAAACGATCCTGCTTTACAAGAAAGAATCTTTGAAATTGTAGGATATAGCAAAGAACGTGCAGAAAAAGCATTTGGATTCCTTGTTCAAGCATTCAAATTTGGTGCTCCACCACACGGAGGAATTGCCCCAGGTCTTGACCGTTTGATTATGCTTATGCGTCATGAAGAATCAATACATGAAGTTATTGCATTCCCTAAAAACAATTTAGCAGCAAGTCCAATGGATGACTGCCCAAGTTTTGTAGATGATCAACAATTAAAAGATTTACACATTAGTTGTACAGAATTTGAAAAAGAATAAAGAATAAAAAAACCTTGAAGAAGTCTTCAAGGTTTTTTTTACATCTTTTCTATAATCGAATTGATTATTTTAACTATTCCATCAACCATTTTTTCATTTGTATCTAAAGCAAAAAGACTGCCTGCACCGCTTTCAGGATTCTGCCTCTCCATTTCTTTTCTATTAAATAAATAATAATCCATCTTTTGATTAATTATTGAAGTTATTCCTTCAGAAAAATCATTAATACTTTTATCATTTATTTTATTGATTTTGCCACTATCTGAAAAACTAATCATTATCTGCTTAATTTCATCTTTCAACTTTCCATATTCATTTTGAATTATGTTCATGGCTTTATAATTGAAATATTTTTCTGTATTTACAAAATTATATATCTGAAAAAGAGGTTCCATTTCAAATATATTTATATATCTTGTAATCAATTTTTTAAAAAGACTTGAAATTCCTATTTTATTATTTTTTATTGAATAAAGGGTTTTATCCATTAAGAAACTAATTTTACTTAATTCTTTTCCACAATACTCTATTGTAGCCTCGTACATAATCTCCTTTCCATCAAAATGATTATATAAAGAAGCTTTTTTTATCTGTAATATTTCTGATATATCTGTTAATGAAGTTGCGCCTGCACTTTTTTCAAATGCTGAAATTAAAAAAGCCTGAATTATTTTTTCTTTAGAAATATTTTTTTTGCTCATATATTAAACATCGGAAACTAACTATCATTAGTTAATACAATTCCATCATCTTTTCTTTCTTTACTATACAAAACTTTACCAACTTATTCACATCTTGAAGACTATCAATTAAAACTATATACTACAATATACTTTACAAAAATTAATTTTTTGTCATACACGGAGTTTTTATGGAATTCAATACAGATTTTACAATACCAAAAATGGTACAAAAGACTGTAGCCACCTATCCCGAAATTTTAGCTCAATATAAACGTATTAAAAATGGAGAATTTGAGCCTATTACCTACAGAGATATGTTTCAGCTTGCATTAGATTTTGGTGCAGCATTACTTGAAATTGGAATAAAAAGAGGCGATTTTATCGGACTAATTTCTGATAACAGAGCTGAATGGCAACAAGCAGATTTAGGTATTTTAGCTTTGGGAGCAATTGATGTTCCTCGCGGTTGTGATGCAACTTTAAATGACTTAGAAAAAATTTTATCAATCACAGAATGTAAAACTGTAATAGCTGAAAATAACACTCAAGTTAATAAAATATTATCACTTATAGAAAAATTACCTAATATTAAAACAATTATTTCCTTTGATTCTGATATTAAAGAAGATGTCAAAAATACTGCTACAAACAACAATATTACTTTATATAATTTTCCAGAATTAATTAGAAATGGACAAAAATACAGAATTGAACACCCTGATGAAATTGAAAATGAATTAGAAAAAGGTTCATCAGAAGACATTGCAACAATAATTTTTACATCTGGAACAACAGGAACACCTAAAGGCGTTCAATTAACACATAAAAACTTTTTAGCTCAACTAGATGAAATTCCAGAAAGAATTTACTTAAATCCTGGTGATAGAGCGTTAAATGTTCTACCTGTATGGCACGTTTTTGAACGCGAAGTTGAATATGTAATCTTCATCCAAGCTGGTACAATCTGCTATTCAAAACCTGTTGGTTCAATTTTACTTGCTGATTTCAAGACATTGAATCCTCATTTACTACCCGCTGTTCCTCGTGTTTTTGAAGCTGTTTATGATGGTATTACAAAAAAAATGCGTAAAACTGGCGGAATTGTAAATTTAATGTTCAACACTTTTGTTGGAATTGCAATTCTTCATAAACGAATGCAAAGAAAAATGTTCAATCAGAACGCTTGTTTCTCTAGATACAACACTGTTTTATGGTGGTTCCTCTTTCTAATTCCATGGACACTTTTATTTCCTGTATACTGGCTTGGAGACTTATTAGTATTCAGAAAAATTAAAGCTATGTTGGGAACAAACTTTAGAGGAGGAATTTCTGGTGGTGGAGCTTTTTCAGAAAACATTGATGAGTTCTTTTGGGCTATTGGTGTTAAAGTTGTTGAAGGTTATGGATTAACAGAAACTGCTCCAATTGTTTCCGTTAGACCTATAGCAAGTCCTGTATTTAGAACTATTGGTTCTCCAATTCGTGGTGTAAAAGCTAGAATTGTTGACACAAACGGTTATATTCTTGGACGTTGCAAAGAAGGAATCCTTCAGATAAAAGGAAACACTGTAATGAAAGGCTATTTCAAACATCCTGAATTATCTGAAAAAGTTATGACAGTTGATGGTTGGCTTGATACTGGAGATTTAGCAATTTTTACAATTCATGATGAACTACAAATTAAAGGTAGAATTAAAGACACAATCGTACTTCGCGGTGGTGAAAACATTGAACCTTTACCTATAGAAATGAAATTAGCTGAATCTAGATATATTAAAGCTGCTATTGTATTAGGACAAGATAAACGTTATTTAGCATCATTAATCTTAATTGATCAAGAAGAAGTTCAAATCTATGCAGAAGAAAATGGATTACAATTTGAATCTTTTGATTCATTATTAAAATCAGATGAAATCATCAAATTATTTGAAAATGAAATTAATTCCTTAATAAACTCAAAGAATGGATTTAAACTTTATGAAAGAATTAATAAATTTACATTAATTACTAAACAATTTGAAATTGGTATTGAACTCTCTGCAAAACAAGAAGTAATGAGATTTAAAATCAACGAAATTTACAAAGAACAAATTGATAAAATGTTCACAGAAAAAGATAAATAGCTTATAACTAAAAAAGCCTACAAATTAAATATTTGTAGGCTTTTTTTTACTTATTTTTTTCTTCAATAAATTGTTTGTAATCCTTCATACATAAAGGCTTTGAAAAATAATATCCTTGAATAAAATTTACACCATGTTCTTTTAAGAAATCATATTGTTCCTTAGTTTCTACACCTTCTACAATAATCTCTCTTCCTAAACTTAGAATCATATTAATGATATTCTCTAATAGTAAAGTTGCTTTTACCCTATCCTTATTATCTTTATCAAAACAAGGCCACAATAAACTCTTATCTATTTTAATATATTCATAATCAACTTTAACCATCTGAGCTAAATTAGAATAGCCTGTTCCAAAATCATCCATTGAAAAAGTGAATCCTATCTCTTTTAGCTTGTTCATATTCTTCTTTAGCATTGAAGCTGAAAGAATGGCTATTGATTCTG
>CAYFND010000004.1:0-8931 GCA_964344405.1 uncultured Treponema sp.
TATTGACAGAGGTCTCATCATATGAGGTTGAAGGACTCCTGCTATTGTGTTTAATAAGGTTGATTTTCCAGTTCCGTTCCGACCGATTAAAGCTGCTTTTTCACCTTCTTGAATACCAAATGAAACTTCGGTGAAAAGTGGTTTTTCTCTTCCAATTTTTGAAAGATTGTTTATAGAAAGAAGATTCATAACAAGAATTATATAGAAAAAAGAAAAGTATTAAAACAGGTTTGATTTTATATTTACTCTTTTGCCTAAAAATCATAAAAAAGAGAGTAGTTAAATGTACAAAACTGATATTAAATTTTATACTTGAAAAGAATGTATGCGTAACAGAAACTTTTTTACAAAATTCAAAATCTCTATATTAATTTTAATCCTTCCATTCTTTGTTTTTGCGGATGGAATGAATTCAGAATTACTTGAAAATACTTTTATCCCACAAATTGTACAAGTTGAAAATTCTGTTCAAACTGAAATCTCAACTGAAGAAGTGGAGCCTTCAACTGTAAAAGATGAAGTACCTTCTGTTGGATCAAAACTTCAATCTGATGAAACTAAAGTTCCAACAAAAGAATATGGAAATCTTTCAGTAAACAGTCCGCTTTATTTTGGAAATCCTTCTGACGCCCTGCCTTTTGCTGAATCAGAGCAAAACTATTTAATGGAAAAACCTCAATTTTCACTTTCTTATAACAATGAAACTTTTTGTGCAAATTGGGTTGCATGGCATTTGAGCAGCGGGGACATTGGTTCTTCTGGACGGGCGAATAATTTTAGGGCTGATAAGGAGCTTCCTGATTCTTGGTACAAAATTAAAAAAGCCGATTATCAATTTACAAAGTATGGATTTGACAGAGGTCATTTGTGTCCGTCCGCAGATAGGACGAAGACTGTTGAGGATAACGAGATGACGTTCTTGATGTCAAATATGGTTCCTCAAAGTCCGGATTGCAACAGAATCGTTTGGAAAGACTTGGAGTCTTATGAAAGGGAATTGGCAGAACAGAACAACGAGCTGTATATTTTTGCGGGGCCGGCTGGAACTGGTGGAATTGGTTCAAGAGGTCAGTTTGATTATATTCCTGTAACTTTATCAAGTGGAGAAGTTTTAAAAATAAATGTCCCTTCATACACATGGAAAGTCATTATGGTTCTGAATGAAGGTGAGGATGATATTTCCAGAATTGATGAGAACACCCGCGTTTTTGCAGTTTTGGTTCCTAATGAACAAGGTTGTCAAAATGAAAGAACGTGGGAAGATTACGTTGTAACTGTAGATAAAATAGAAGAAATGTGTGGTTGTGATTTTTTTGAATTGCTTCCAGATGAAATAGAAGATGCACTTGAATGCAGACTATCAAAATAAAAAGGATGATTATTATGAAAGAAGAGACAAAAAAGTTAATAAAACAAATGACTTTGGAAGAAAAAGCCTCTATGTGTTCGGGTCAGGACTGGTGGAATACAAAATCAATTGAAAGGTTGGGACTTCCTTCCGTACTGTTGAGCGACGGTCCGAGCGGACTTAGAACAATGCGGAAAACTGGTATAAATGAGAATGATTGCATCATTTCTGTAAGTTTTCCTTGCGGTTGTGCCGTAGCCGCTTCTTTTGATAGAGATTTACTGGAACAAGAAGGTGAAACTTTAGGTGAAGAGGCTAAGGCTGAAGGTGTTGATGTTTTGCTTGGTCCTGCCATCAATATGAAAAGGTCGCCTTTGTGTGGAAGAAACTTTGAATATATGTCTGAAGATCCATATTTGGCTGGTGAACTTGCTTCGTCTTATACAAAAGGCGTTCAGTCAAAGGGGGTGGGTGTTTCTGTAAAGCATTTTGCTGCAAACAATCAAGAATACAGGCGTTTTTCAATTTCTGAAATTATTGAGGAACGGGTTCTAAGGGAAATTTATCTTCCAGCTTTTGAAAATGTTGTAAAAAATGCAAATCCTGCAACAATAATGTGTTCTTACAATAAACTCAATGGAATCCAAGTCTCTCAAAACAGAAAATAAATGGCTTTTAACAGATGTCCTCAGAAAAGAATGGGGATTCAAAGGTTTTGTAATGTCTGACTGGGGCGCTGTAAATGACAGAGTTCTTGGTGTAAAAGCCGGATTGAATTTGGAAATGCCTTATTCCGGTGGTGAAACAAACGGCTATATAGTTCAAGCTGTAAAAGATGGTTCTTTGGAAGAAGAAAAACTTGATGAAGTTGTCGGTGACATCCTTGACTTTGTTTTGGCTCATACAGAAAAATCAACATATGAATATGATAGGGAGAAAGACCATCTTGTAGCTGCAAAAATTGCAACAGAATCTTCAGTCTTATTAAAAAATGAAAAAAATCTTCTTCCTTTGAATGAAAAAGATGCTGGCGAGATTCTTTTTGTTGGAGCTTTTGCAGAAAGTCCTCGTTTTGAAGGCGGCGGAAGTTCAAATATAAAGAGTTATAAAGTTACAAGCGCGTTGGAAGAAGCAAAATCAAGAGGAATCAACGTTTTATTTGAAAAAGGTTTTAATTCTGATGGAGCTACAACAACTCCAGAGTTAAAAGCTAGTGCCGTTGAAAAAGCATCGAAAGTAAAAACTGTAGTGATTTTTGCCGGATTGCCAGATGCATATGAATCAGAAGGTTTTGATAGAGAGAATCTTGATATTCCTGCTGTTCAAAATGAATTGATTGAAGAAATTACAAAAGTGTGCAAGAACGTAATCGTTGTCCTTCACAATGGTGCACCTGTCGTTATGCCTTGGATAGATAAAGTTGATTCTGTTCTAGAGTCATACCTTGGTGGAGAGGCTGTTGGAATTGCTCAAATTGATATTCTTTTTGGAAAAGCCAATCCTTCTGGAAAACTGCCGGAATCATTCCCTCTCAGATTGGAAGACACACCTACATATATTGGATATCACGGAAACGGCAGAACGACAACTTATTCTGAAGGTGTCATTATTGGTTACCGTTGGTATGATTCAAGAAAGATGAATGTCCTTTTTCCATTTGGACACGGATTGAGCTACACAACTTTTGAATACAAGAATCTTTCATTTGATAAAAGCTCGATTAAAGATAGTGAAGAATTGAATGTCAGTGTGACAATTAAAAACACTGGAAAAGTTTTTGGAAAAGAAGTTGTCCAGTTGTATGTAAAAGATTTAACGGATTCAGAAGTCCGTCCGGAAAAAGAGTTGAAGGGTTTTGTAAAAGTTGCTTTAGCTCCAGCAGAAGAAAAAGTTGTCTCATTTAAATTGAATAAACGTTCTTTTGCATATTTTAATACTGATATAAAAGACTGGTATTGTGCATCAGGCGAGTATGAAATAATTATAGGCTCGTCTTCTAGAGATTTGCGTGTGTCTAAAAAAGTTGAAGTTTTAAGCACGACAAAAAAAGCTTTCAACATCACAAGATGGACTACTCCAGGTGATATGATTAAGAACAAAGAGATGGCGGAGGTTATCGTTCCTTTCTTAAAACAAAACTTTGATATGGATTTTTATGAAGGCGAGGACACTTCGACAAATACAGCTTTTTCTAAAAAATGCTTGCTTGAAATGTTTATGAACGACCCGTTCCGTGATTGGCGCGGCAAGAACGGTAGAAAAGATGCAGATATCACAAAGATCATTGAAGACTTCAACAAAAAACTGTCGGAATAGAGAAAATGATTGAATTATTAGCAAAATTATTTATAAAGAATCCTTCTGATTATGAAAATCCTGAAGTTAGAGAAAAATACGGCACGATTTGCGGCGGATTCGGAATATTTTTGAATATATGCTTGTTCTTCGGTAAATTCATTGTAAGTGTTTTCACTTCTTCTGTTGCTATGCAGGCTGATGCTTTTAACAACTTGTCTGATGCAGCCTCTTCAATTATTACGATAATCGGGTTCAAACTTTCAGCAAAAAAAGCAGATAAAGAGCATCCTTTTGGTCACGGCCGAATTGAATACGTTTCTGGACTGTTGATTTCGTTCTTGATTCTGATGATGGGCGTGGAATTGTTTAAGAGCTCGTTTGAAAACATACTTCACCCGGACGGAGTGAACATTTCTCTTGTTTCCTTTGTTGTGATGATAATTGCCTGCTTGGTAAAATTCTATATGTACATTTACAACCATCGGATTGCCAAGAAAATCTCTTCAGTTTCTCTGGACGCAACAGCTTCAGATAGTTTTTCTGATATTATTTCTACGGCAGTTGTAATTCTTTCATTCATAGTTTCAAAGTTCACAACTTTACCAGTTGATGGAATCGCGGGAATTGTTGTTGCATTCTTTATTTTTTACACAGGTGTGAAGTCTGCACAAGAGACAATAAAGCCTCTGTTGGGTTCGCAACCTTCAAAAGAATTGGTCGACCAGATTTCTGAAGAAGTTTTGCTGCATAATCCAATAATTGGAATTCATGATTTAGTCGTTCATGATTACGGTCCTGGACAGAAAATGATTTCACTTCATGCTGAAGTTCCAGGCGATATGAATATTTTTGATTTGCATGATGCAATTGATAATACAGAAGTTGCCCTTTCAAAAAAATTCAACTGTCATACAATAATCCATATGGATCCGATTGATACAAAAAATGAATATCTATTTGAATTAAAGGAGCGCTTGTTCAAAATCCTTCCAGAAATTGATAAGGAGCTAAAGGCTCATGACATTCGAATGGTAAGCGGACCGACTCATACAAACTTGATTTTTGATGTTGTAAAGCCTTTTTCTTGTAAGCTTTCAGAAAGTGAAATTTTGCAGATAATCCAACAAAATATTCAAAAAGAAAATGAGAATATAATTTATTGCGTTATCACTTTTGACACACCTTTTGTTGAATAGTTATGAATATCTTGATTTTTACAGGCGGAACATATCCAAAACCAGAATATTTATCTCAATTTTTTCAGAAAAATAAAATTGATTATATTATTTGTGCTGATTCTGGATGTGATCTGGCTGTAATTTATAACAAGGCTTTTCCAAAAATTATTGCAGAGATTGATGTTGTTTGTGGTGATTTAGACAGCATTTCCTCTAAAGAAATACTGTCTTGTAATATTTTTGCTCGTTCTAGAAAAGAGCTTTTTCCGTCTGACAAAGACTACACCGATACAGAGATTGCTGTTCAAATTGCATATGATTATGCAGAATCCCAAAATGAAAAGGCAAATATAACTCTCCTTGGTGGTTCGGGTGGACGAATTGACCACCTTGTTGCGAATTATGATTTATTTTCTGAAGACAGACATCCTTCAATCTGGTTTTCTGAATTCCAAGCTTTATATTTTATTCCCAAAGATTCATCTGTAACAATTTCCAATGTAAAGAATGATGAATCCGTCTCAATCCTTAGAACTACAGCTTCACGAATAGACGGAAAAATTATTTCCAGCGGATTCAAGTGGGAGGGCGGTGTTTTTAGAAGGATTGGAGTTCCAAGTTTAAGCAACAGAATTGGTGATGAAGGTGATTCAGTTTCATTTAAGACTGAAGGTGCGGATTTTATTTTGTGCTGTGGTTTTAGCGTTTCCGTGAATATTCAATAAAGTGAAGCTTTGTGTTGTTTTCTGTTTCGATTCTTTCTGTTGAATAAAAATCTTCCTTATTAAAAGAAGGAAAAAATCTGTCTCCAGAAACAGCGATGTCAATTTTTGTTAGATAAATCTTGTTGGCAAAAGGAATTGTTTGTTTGTACAGGCTTTCTCCACCGGCGATTATTGATTCTGCGGGGCTTAACGAGATTGCCTCTTCAAGAGTCCTGCATAAAATGCAACCAGCGGGAACTGTTTTTAATGTTTTTGAAAGTACTATTATCTTGCAATAGGGAAGGCTGTGGTTTATTTCTAAAAATGACTCCCTTCCCATTATTACAAACTTGTCTTTACATAAAGCCTTGAAGTAATCTCTGTCTTTTTTGAATGACCAAGGGATTTTCCCCTTAACACCGATTACTCTGTTTTCACTACAAGCTGCAATAATGGTCAGATTATCAATCATCTGTTTAGGCTTCTACTTGAATAAGTGTTGCAACTTCTCGTTTTTGAGCGTAAACACTTGAAGCATTTTTGTATGGATTCTTGAAATTCTGAATATTAGTTCTGATTTGATCTATGTGAACTCTAAGCAGGTTTCTGTTGATTTCGTTTTGTTTTAAAACCTTTGTCTGCAGATCATTCAATTCATTCTGAATGTTTTCAATTGAATCTTTTTCATCATTTTTCTCTGAAAGTGAATTTGATGAATTGTAGAATTTAGACATAGGGACAATTACTTTTTGAAGGTTTTGAATATTCTTTACAATTTCCGTTTCTAGTTCAGTGTGAATTAATAAACTTTCTGTGTTTTCTTCAGCAATGGAATTTTGTTGTTTTTCCAATACTGTTAAATAATCCTTAAATTTTGAACGTTGTTTCTCTAATAAAACCTTAAAACGTTTTATGATTGCAACTCTTTCTTCTAGTTCTTGTTCTGAAATTTCCATCTTCGCCTCCCAAATAAAGCATAATGCCTTAATAAAATGAATTTTCTAACCGGTAATATTCAATACATTTGATGTTTGTGATGCAGGCGCGTTAGCTTCACTGTTAGAAATCTGTCTCCATGAATCGCATAATTCTTTAAGCATTTTTAATACGAATTCAATTTTTGTTCTGTTATGTTTAAAAGTAACGTCCATCAATTCTTGATTAAAATAGATGTACAAGGACATTAAGTTTTTTGCTATGTCTCCGCCTTTTTCCATATCAAGGGAAACTTGAAGTTCTGTAATAATCGCTTGTGATTTTTGAATACAGATTCCAAATTTTTCTACGTCCGAAGGCTTAATATTATTTTCGTCATCTAAAAGAGAGAGCGCAAGATTCAACTGCTTGATTGCACCTTCGTAAAGGAGCACAATCAATCTTCCTTGGCTTGCAGTATTAACATTAGTTTTTTGATAAGCATTGTAAGCGTTTTGATATCCCATTTTTTTCCTCTTAAATGAAAATTTTAAATGTTAGTTTTATGAAAACAACTCAAATTGAATTTCGGTTTATAAAAAAATAACTTTAGAAAAAAGATAAAAAAAATGTTATTTTGTCGACAATTCCATTTATAATTAGTATATTTAAAAAGAAATTTGATTAATGGAAGTCAGACTATTAAAAAAGGCTTCTTGAATATTCATAATTTACACAACGTATCCAACATTTAGGAAATTTATATGGCAGATGATGAAAAAAACGAAAATAAAGATGAATTAAAAAAGAAAGTAGAAAATCAAGAGCCTGAAAAGAAAGATGATAAAAAAGAAGATGATCCATATTCATTTTTCAAATTTGCAGGTCCTGTAGATAATAAAGATAAAAATGAATCTCAAAAGAACAACAAAGGTAAAAAAAGATTTCCTTTCTGGCCGATTCTCGTAATTGCCTTGATTGTTGTCGCTGTTTTTGAGTTCTTGATGGTTTCAAAATCTGACGGACTGATTGATTATTCAGAATTTAGAGACAAAGTTGAATCTGGTGAAATAGTTTATGTCGAGCTTGGTGAAGATACAATCACTGGATATGGTCCTGTTCTTGCAACAACAGAACAAACAGGAAAAGGTTTGCAGCTTTTTTCTGTCCAACCACAAGAAACACGTGTTCAATATAGAACAAAAGCTGTTTTAATGCAGAGCTTTATTGATGTCCTTGATAAAAAAGGCGTTCAATATAAATTTATAACAAAACAAAACAATGTATTCCTTCAATTATTAATAAACTTGATCTTCCCATTTGGAATTATTTTCTTGATGTATTTCTTTATATTTAGAAAAATGGGCGGCGGCGGTTCCGGTGGAATGGGCAGCATTTTTAATGTCGGTTCATCAAAAGCTAAAGTAGTTGAAGAAGGAAAAGTTAAAACTCATTTTGATGATGTTGCCGGTGTTGATGAAGCAAAAGAAGAACTTGTTGAAGTTGTTGACTTCTTAAAAGAACCAAAAAAATATACAGATATCGGTGGAAAGATTCCTAAGGGAGTTCTTTTGGTCAGACCTCCAGGAACAGGTAAAACTTTATTGGCAAGGGCTGTTGCCGGTGAGGCGGGCGTTCCATTCTTCAGAATAAGCGGTTCTGATTTTGTTGAAATGTTTGTAGGTGTTGGAGCAAGCCGAGTTCGTGATTTGTTCAAACAGGGAAGGGAAAAAGCTACTTGTATCATCTTTATTGATGAATTGGATGCAATCGGAAAAAGCCGTGTTAATAACCTTGGTGGAAACGATGAGCGTGAACAGACATTGAACCAACTTTTGGTAGAGATGGATGGATTTGATAATGAAAAAGGATTGATTATTCTTGCAGCAACAAACCGTCCTGATATTCTGGATCCAGCCCTTTTACGTCCTGGACGTTTTGACAGACAGGTTGTAGTTGACCGTCCTGATGTTATTGGTCGTGAGGCAATCTTAAAAATTCACGCAAAAAATGTAAAACTTGATAAAGATGTTGATTTTAAAGCTTTGGCTCATGCAACTTCTGGATTAGCTGGTGCTGATTTGGCAAACATTGTAAATGAAGCGGCTCTTTTGGCAGTACGCGGTAACAGAAAAAAGGTTGCAATGTGCGATTTTAATGAAGCTGTAGAAAAGAATATAATCGGTCTTCAAAAGAAAACCCGTGTTGTAAAAAGTGACGAAAGAAAAATCGTTGCATATCATGAGACAGGACATGCTTTGGTTGCGGCTTATACACCAAAAAGCGACCCTGTTCATAAGATTACAATCATTCCTCGTGGAACTGGTGCCCTTGGTTATACAATGCATCTTCCTGAAGATGATTCTTATTTAAGCAGCAAGTCAAAATTATTGGCAAGTGTAGACGGACTTTTGGGCGGACGTGCAGCAGAAGAGATTATTTTTGGTGAAGTTACAACTGGAGCCGCTAATGATATTCAGCGTGCAAC
>CAYFND010000004.1:8941-16727 GCA_964344405.1 uncultured Treponema sp.
GCAACTGACATCATCAAGAATATGATTACAGCATATGGAATGAGCGACCGTTTCCAGAACATGACTTTAGGAAAAAGCGGACAAGGCTACAACAGTGGTGAACCAGATTTAGTCCGTGAATATTCAGAAAATACACAGCAATATATTGATGATGAAATTGCAAAAACATTAAAACAAAGATATGAAGCTGTTTTAGAACTGTTAAAAACACATAAATCTGTTCTTGAATATGTTGCAAACAGACTTCTAGAAAAAGAAACAATGGAAGGCGCTGAATTCAACGAAATTGTAAAAGCTGAAGGTCATTGCCTGGAAATTGAAAACAAAACCGAAACACCAAGTGAAGACACAAAAACAGAATAGTTAGACAAATAATGAATAAAAGCCACACTTTTTGAGTAAGTGTGGCTTTTTTATAACCCTAAACTGGTTTAGCTGCTCGTTAATCTTACTAGTTTATGTGTACTTTTTTTTTAGAACAAGTTATATTATAAGTTATGAAAAAACTACAAAAATTAATGAATTTATTCTTTTTAATCTGTGCTCCTTCTCTTTTTGCTCAGGGTATTACAACAGCTAGTGCTTATTTCAAATCCATTTCGGAATACTATGCAACCTTAAAAGATTATGAAGTTGATTTTGATTTGAAGATAGATAAACAAGAAACAGCGGGTAAAATTTCATATAAATCTCCAGACTTAATTCGTTTGGATTACACAAATCCAGAAGAGCAGGTAATCGTTTTTAATGGTGATACACTAACTGTATATTTGCCGGAGTCAAATGCCGTTCTTCAACAAATTGTTCAACAAGACAACAGCGCTTCCACATTGGCAACTCCTCAGGGATTGTCACTTATGACAAGATATTACACTGTAGCGTATGAAACAGGTCAGAATGCAGAGCCTTTGGAAACTGATTCTACAGAAATGGTGATAAAACTAATATTTTACAGAAAGAATGCATCAGAAGCCTTTAGGTCAATAAAAGTTGCAATTAATCCAAATACTAGGTTGATTAGACGAATTGAAGCTGTAACTACAAAGAATGAACAATTAATATTTAATTTTTATGATTACAAGTTGAATATAAACATTTCAGATCAGAGATTCATTTATGATGCTCCATCTTCTGCAAATAATTATAACAACTTCTTGTTCTCGGAGTGATTTGATTTATGGAAAGTTATGGCGAAATTCTTAAAAACAAAAGAGAAAGCAAGGATATTGATTTAGATAAAGCTTCAAGAGAAATTTCAATTGATAAAAAATATCTAGTCGCCCTGGAAGAAGAAGATAATTCAGCATTTCCTGGAGAAGCATATTTAACAGGTTTTTTAAGAAATTATTCAGAATATCTAGAACTAGATACAAATTTCTTGATGCAGCTTTATCATAATAAGAAAATTCAAGAATCACCAATTCCCGAAAACCTAATCATTAAAAGAAAATCTCCATGGGCGATAATTGCCATTATTGCCGGAATAGTTATTTTTATAGCGGCAATAATCATTATTTCAATATTCTTGTTGAATAAAAGAATTGATAAAAGAAAGTTGGCCGCAATAGAAGTTAATAGAACGGATGGAAAAAAATACGAATTGGATGATAAAAAATTTATTCAACGTGTTTATAAAGGTGATCAACTGATTGTTCCTTCAACAAATGGAAAAATCATCCTTACTGTTAGAGAAACACTTTCTTCTTTTGCCATAGACACTCCGTCTGGAGTTTTCTATTCAGAATTGGCAGAAGAATCAGAAATTGACATAAACGGCGATTCAACTCCGGATTTAATTCTATACGTTTCAGATATCTCTTCTACAGACGAAACCCGTGGTGCCGAAGTAAGCGTCTTATTACGAAACAGTGCTTATTCAGCTTCTGATTTTATTTATGAAGAAGATATTCCTCTTGAATCAGAAGTAAAATCAAAATACCCTCAAAAAGTAATAATTGAAGATAACAGGGCTTATCCATTCACAATAAACGCTAGTTTCCGTGGTTCTTGTTTATTCAGAGATAAAATTGACAGAAGCGATTCAGTTGAAACAAATTTCAGTAGAGGTGAAGTTTTCACAGCTACAGCCAATAACAGCATCAGATTGTGGATGTCAAACAGCAGTACTGTAAAAATCTCAATTATTGCAGATTCCAGAACGTTTGATTTGGACATTGGTGTTGCAGGACAGATTTTTGTTGAAGATATCAAATGGATTAAAGATTCTGATGGAAAATTCAAATTGGTGGTAGTAGAACTTGACTAGTTTTTTTATGGATTTGCATGGTTGTGCAAAGAATCAAGTTGATGGTGAGATTATTGCTGGTTAATTGAAGCCGGTTATAAACAAGCTGAAGATGCTTCTGAAGCTGAAATTATTATTGTAAATTCTTGTGGTTTTATTGAATCTGCAAAAAAAGAATCAATTGATGCAGTTTATTCAATCAAATCTGCCTATCCAGATAAAAAGTTGATTCTAACCGGATGTCTTGCAGAACGTTATTCTCAAATGTTGAATGAATCAATGCCGGAAATTAATGGAATATTTGGAAACGGTGATTTATCAAAGATAGTTCAAGTTGTTCAAAAAGTTCAAGACAATCAAAAAGTTACACAAGTCTACAAGCAAGAAGGAATCTGTTCGGGTAGAAGACCGGTTTTGTTTAATTATTCAGGAAGCGCTTTTGTAAAGATTACAGAAGGTTGTTCAAACCATTGTTCTTTTTGTGCAATTCCGCTTATTCGTGGTGAATTACGAAGCCGAAAAGCTGATGAAATAATTGAAGAAATCAAACAACTTGTGGAAAATGGCATTTATGAAGTTAATCTCATTGGTCAGGATTTAGCAGCTTACGGAACTGGAAAAGATGATGATGTCTTTGGATTTGGGGCAACTTCCTTACCGACAATTGATGAGGAAGGTCGGAACCTTGGAACTCAAACACCATCCGGATTGTCTTTATTATTAAAGGAAATTTCAAAAGTCAAAGGTGATTTTGTAGTAAGGCTTTTATATATTCATCCGGATCATTTTAATGAAGACATAATTGATGTAATGAAGGCTGATAATAGATTTTTGCGTTATTTTGATATTCCTTTTCAAAGTGGTGATGATGAGATAATCAAGAAAATGAACAGAAAAGGTTCTTCATCTTCATATGAATCAATTATAAAACTTTTAAGAACAGAACTTTCACCGTGCACGATTAGAACTACGTTTTTAACAGGCTTTCCTGGTGAAAGTGATGAGAATGCAGAAAATACAAAGAAATTTTTAGAGCAAATTCAACCTGATTGGTCCGGTTGCTTTCCTTATAGCAGGGAAGAAGATACACCGGCTTTTAAAATGAAAAATCGTGTTACAAAGAAAGTTGCAGAAAAACGAGCCGGTGAGCTTGAGTCAATTCAAAGCGAGATCACAAAGAATAAGTTGCAAAGCTATATTGATAAAGAAATTGATGTCCTTGTTGAAGAAATTATAAATCCACCTGATGGTGAGGAAAGTTCTGAAGGACTTGCAATTGGAAGAAGTGGATTTCAAGCGCCAGATGTGGACGGAAGCGTTGTAATACGTTATGAAAGAGATGTTTCTGAAGAAAACGAAGCTGTTCAAAGTGGAAATGTTGTAAAAGTCAGAATAATTTCTGTTAATGGCGTGGATTTGGACAGTCAGTTTGTAAAATTAAGTAAAAAAAGTGTAAAAAGGAATATAAGATATTTATATTCATAAAATCTATTATATAATAATAGAGGTGTGGGAGCAAAGTTATGAAGAAGATAGCTATTTTAATTCCTTCTTTTACAATTGAATATTGTTATAGGCTATTACAAGGGATAACAGAGTTTTACGCAGACAAAGATGTTCAATTATTAATTCTTCAAACTAAATATGGAAAATACAGTTTGGATCCATTGGATTACCAATATTGGGTAGGCATGGGTCTAATTGATATAGAAGAAATTGATGCAGTTATCGTTTTATCAGGTGCCTTTTGTTCAATAATTCCAGAAAAGAAATTTATAGAAGAAATCAAAAAATGCACTCATAAACCTGTTATTTCAATTGCTGTAAAATTGTCATTGGAAAATTCTTATAATGTAAGGATAAACAGCAATGATGTTTACCAAGAATTAGTAAGACATTTAAAAACTGTGCATCATTGTAAAAAAATTGCATTTTTATCGGCGGCAGCAACAACCTCACCGGAAGCAATAGAAAGATTTGATTCATTTAAAAAAGCTCTAAAAGATAACAACTTGGAATTTTATCCGGAATTGGTGTATGAAGGAAAATTCTCAACTCATGAAATGATAAATGTCCTTAGTAAGAAATTGAAATCTGTTGAAGATATAAAATTTGATTCAATAATTT
This sequence comes from uncultured Treponema sp., assembly GCA_964344405.1. GTDB lineage: Bacteria > Spirochaetota > Spirochaetia > Treponematales > Treponemataceae > Treponema_D. The sequence goes on from CAYFND010000004.1 coordinate 13,314, forward strand.
CTTCAAATGATAATATGGCTATTGGAGCTTACGAAGTTCTAAAAAAACTAAAAGTGAGAATTCCGGAAGATGTGAAAATTATAGGTTTTGATGATACAACTTTTTCTAGATTTGCATATCCCAAACTTTCAACAGTAAATCAAGACTTTTTAGTTGAAGGTTATCAAGCAGCTTTAATCGCTCAAAAGATAATCAATAAAGAAAATATCCCGCAAGATAATTATAAAAAGTTAGAAATCAAGTATAGACAATCTTGTGGTTGTATCAAAAAAAATAATTCAGCTTCTATTTTTAAAAATAGAGAAAATAAAGTATGCACTGAATATGAAAAAATTGATTATTATGAAGATTATATTGCAAATTTGAATGAAAAAAACAATCTGATGAAATTAATGGACATATTAAGAAGTTCCAACACCCTGCGGCAATTATTCTACAAATTAAAATACATTATTGAACAATGCGATATGTCAGAAATGTACGTTTATTTGTATAAAGAACCAATTTATAGTGAAGGTGAAACTAAAGTCTCCATTCCAGAAGAAATTGAACTTTATATGTATATAAATAATTTTTTGGATAAAACAGAGTTCAGACCGGGGCTATTCTTAAAGACAAAAGAAATAATTGCTTCTTCAAAATTATTTAGCAATGAAAAAGGAAATTTTGTTATTCAACCAATTTTTTCTGGAGAAATGAATTATGGATTTATTGCTTGCAAAGTTGAAGGAACAAAGTTTGCTGATTATGATGTAAATTTATATATTGTATGTAAAGAGATTTCTCAAGCTTACGAATATACAGATAAAATCATTCAGACGGAAAAAATTGAAGCAGAAAAAAATTCCCTTCTTGAAAAGAATATGGATTTGAAGTTGCAGTCTCACACTGATGAACTGACTAAAATCTATAATAGAAGAGGTTTCCTTGATGTTGGTCAAAAGAGTCTTGATGTAATGCAGGAATTGAATACAGCAGGTTGCATCTTTTTTGCTGATATGGACGGTTTGAAGATTATCAACGATCAATATGGTCATTCAATGGGTGATATCGCCATAAAGTTACAGGCTCAAGTATTAAAGAAAGTGTTTAGTCAAAAAGATATTGTCGGTCGCTTGAGTGGTGATGAATTTGGAATTGTTGCTTTGGGAATGTTGATTAGCGAATATGATAATATCAATAGAAAGATAGAAGAAGAGAATAGAAGGATTTCCAAAGAAAATGAACTTCCATTTATTTTATCAATAAGCCTTGGTGTCGTTGACTTATCATCATCAACAGATTTAAAAGGCTTGTTAAAAGAAGCTGATAAAAACTTATATGTAGTAAAAAACTCAAAACATAAAAACAGAAGATTGGATATTCATTATGAATGAAAAACTAGACGAATACTTGAATGTACTAAACGGGCAGCAAAGAGAGGCTGTTATTCATGATGGTAAATCTTTACTAATTCTCGCTGGAGCTGGTTCTGGAAAAACAAGGGTCGTTACAACAAAAATAGCATATTTAATTGATAGAAAAGAAATAGACCCTTATTCAATTTTATCTGTAACATTTACAAAAAAAGCTGCAAATGAAATGAAGGAACGAGCCATCGCTATAGATGAAAGAGCCCGGCTTAGTCAAATAAGGACTTTTCACTCTTTCGGTTCATGGTTTTTGCATAAATTTGCAGACAGAATCGGAATTGAATCTCAATTTACAGTTTATGACGATTCAGATATGCAGACATTAATAAAAAAAGCTGTTCCGTCATTGTCACCAAAAGAAGTTAAAGTAGCCACCCATCAGATTTCGTTGGCAAAAGATTATTGTCTTTCACCAGAGGACGATTTGAGCATCATCGCATCGGAATTGGATTTGAATGAAATCTATAAGAGTTATCAAGACAGGCTCAGAGCTACAGGAAACGTCGACTTTGGTGATTTGATTATGATGCCTGTAACGATAATGAGTGAAAATCCATACTTGGCTTCCCGTATTCATGACAAGTTCAAGGTGATTATGGTTGATGAGTACCAGGATTCAAATATCGCCCAGTATAAACTGCTTAAAAAACTGTCCGGGCTTGAAGAAAAAGCCAATACTTATGTTTGTGTTGTAGGTGATGATGATCAGTCAATCTATCATTTTAGAGGAGCCGAAGTTCAAAACATCCTGTCTTTTCCAAAGGAATTTATTGATACTGATATAATCAAGCTGGAAACCAATTATCGTTCAACTTCCAAGATATTGAATGCCGCCAGTATGGTTGTTCAGAAGAATGAAGACAGATTGGGAAAGACTCTTGTTGCCGCAAGAGGGGACGGAGGAGACCCTGTTCTAGTTTTTCTACCGGAACAAAATTCCGAAGCCCGTTTTTGTGCCGATTTGATTCAAAAATCAATTCAAAATGGAAGTAATTATGATGATTGGGCTATTTTATATAGAACAAATGCGCAATCTTTGAATTTTGAAAAAGAGCTCGTCCACCGCAAGATTCCTTATTCAGTTGTAGGCTCCATGAAATTTTACGAAAGGGAAGAAATAAAAGACGCTCTTTCTTATTTGTCGTTAATTATCAATCCCAAGGACGAAGTTTCTTTTAGAAGGGTTATAAATAAACCTTCAAGAGGAATTGGTGATAAAACTCAAGATAAAATTATTGAAAAGGCTAGAGTTGACGGGAAATTACAAAATATAATAGAAACTTGTAAGAAAGATGATTTATCACTTTCAAAAAAAGCGAAAGAAAATATTGAATTGTTTTGTAAACTTTATGATGGCGTTATTGAGAAACTTACAAAAGGCGAGAAACTTTCAGACTTTATAGCCTCTGTAATTCATGATTTTGCGCTCGATGAATATTACAAGACAATTGATGAAACTGACAACACTCAAAAAGTTGCAAACTTAATTGAATTAGTGAACAGTGCCGCCGTTTATGAAAATTCAATAGATGGTTTGATGTCTTTCTTGGATTCAATAAATCTTGAACAAGCGTTGGACTTGCAGAATGAAGATGAAAATAAAGGGAAGAAATTCGTCACCCTGATAACGCTGCATAATACAAAAGGTTTGGAATTCAACAAGGTGATTATCACAGGTTTGGAGGAAGGAATATTCCCGCGTGCAGAAAAGAACGGAGCTGATTTAGAAGAAGAAAGAAGGCTTTTTTATGTAGGAATTACCCGAGCAAAAGATGAATTGTATGTAACTTCTGTTGCGTCAAGATACATGTATGGAAAAATCCAATCTATGAAACCCAGCCTTTTTCTAAAGGAGTCGATTTCTGCTTTTAAAGTGCTTGGTAATTTGCCATTTGGTTTTAGAGATACCGCTTCTTTTGGTGAAAGCGCTTCAAATAATGGTGCTTTTGGAGAGAAAGAGGAAATTGCAAAGGATTGGCAAAAAGGTGAAAAAATATTCCAC